>JALNXV010000130.1 GCA_023230175.1 Candidatus Cloacimonadota bacterium | reverse complement strand
AAGAAAATGCCATCTTTTGCTACTCCAAGTTTATTTTTTGTAATTGAACACTCACCAGAAAATGGCAATGTAACAATCTACTATAAAACATTGTATGGCTTTTTCAAAGCTGAACAATACGCTCAAAATGCTCTGCTCTCACTGACATTATTCTAATTACACTTTTGGGGAGTTGCCATTATTTCTAACTCAACTCCCCATTTCTTTTTAAATCTTACATTTTGTTCTCAACTAAATCCTGCTTTAATTTTTGGGACTGTCCAATAAAGTATGTCTGAGACCTCCAGAAAGATTTCAACTCCTCTATGTGTTACTAATTAAATCCAAATAGTCTTTTATCAAATTTAAAATTGCATATTGCTGGACGATAATCATTTTAAGTATTCACCCTTTTTAATCAAAATACTATCTTTAACATAATTGTCAACAAAAATAGGTGGTATGTTTGCAATCATATTATATTTATTAATATTATGTTCTTTAAGAATCGTTAATGGAGAACTATGGTTTTTTTCCCGATATTTAACAATTTTATGAGTAATATTATCAGACAGTTTATTTGGATGGTTTTTGTGATAATCTTGATTAATTTCATATAATCTTTTTCCTTTAATGTTAAAGGTTTTTATCGGTGGATACTTTTTATGGTTAGTCGCCAAACTTTATTTTTTATTTCTTGACAAATATCTTGAATATATTAAAGATTGTATAATAGAATTATTTATTTAATGTTTAATATCGTAGTTATGATTTAATTGATTTTATTTTAATAATGTAAAGGCTTACAAAGGATAATGCATTTGTGGGTTGGATTGAGAATATTCACAAACTCAGAGCAAGAAATATAAATAAAATATATAAGATTAAACGAATAAATTATTTTTACAAAAATCCGGATATACTTGATCTGCACCTTAAATCGGACTTGACTTGCAACGAACCAGTGAGTGTGAGTCGAGAACGACAAAACCGTGTCATTGCGATGAGCCTGCGAAGAAGCAATCTCTTTGTGATTCTCTTTGTCCTCAAGTCCCTTCTCGCTTTGCGATTAGAGACTCAAGTCCAAAGACAGACTTGACTTGCAATGAGCGAAGCGAATGTGAGTCGAGGATATTGTTCTACAAGCTTCCGGCTTGTAGGAAAGATATTGCAAACAAGGATACTTACACAACAAATCAAAAGTGCAAGTAAGATGTTCACTCAAGAAAATAACAAGCGACCTCCAAGATGCTTTAAAGCATCTTGGAGGTCGGTTAAAGTTTGCTCATAGTAATTATATTGATTTTTTATAAAAAACTAATTGACAATACTAAGCAAAAATATAAAATGTATAAAGTAAATCGTTTGGAGGAAAAATGCTTAAAAGCAGGATTTGTTATATAATTTTAATATTATTATATTTCTCAACTTTTTTATTTTGTCAATCTCAAAGAGATATAGCAAACACCAAATTTGATGATGCTTTTAAAGAAATAGAATCCGGCACTTTAAGATTATATTTTTTTGATGCACTAACAGGAGAAGCGACTCAAAATGCAAACGTTACTTTAGTGGACAATGGTGAATTTATTACAGATAATCAAGGCAAAATAGAGTTTTTACCCCTAAACGATAATTATATACAGCAAGTAATTTTCAAAAAAGATGGCTATATTACATCTGATTTTGGAGTTGAAATAATGGTTGGAACGATTGTCTTTAATCGTTTTAGCGTGTCTCCAAATATGGATATACAAAATTTTAGAATTGTTTTGGATTGGGATAAAGAACCAAGAGACTTAGATGCTCATTTCGTTAAGGTTGATGAATATCACATATCCTACCGAGATATGAAGGTATTGTCAGACGGAGCCGGTCGTTTAGACAGAGATGATATGAATGGTTACGGTCCTGAAACGATAACAGTTCAACAGATTGACAAAGGCGCTGTTTATGAGTACTATGTTTACGATTATACAAATCGTAACAAGAATAAATCTTTAACACTTGCAAATTCAAAAGCTAGTGTTAAAATATATGCAGAAGGTAAATTATTAAGGATTTATAAAATTAAATCAAATCAAGCCGGACGCAAATGGAATGTGTTTAAAATTGTAAACGCAGAAATAATACTTGAGGATAATATAAAATAAATAAATACAGGATAACTTAATGCTTTCTTATGTAATTGCAAAAAACAAACCGGATAAATTATTACAACTATATTTAGAAACTAAAGACCTTGCTTTAAAAGATAAGATTGTAAAACAATTAATTAGCTTACAAGCAGATGTGGAAATAATTAAAATATTTCAAAGCGAAAAGAATCATTTATTAAGTGAATATCTTTTTAAAAAACTTCAAGCTAATAAGAAGTTTTTACAAGAAAATTTTCAATTTTTTACTGAAAAAATTCAACAAGAAATAATAAGTTCTTTAGTTGAGAAACAAGAAGATACATTTTTACTGTTGTTAATAGAATCAAATTTTCAAGAATTAATAATTGAGTACTTTATTAATAAATACGTTAATGAAGAAAAAAAATTAGTTCAATTATTTAAGGATTTCCCATCCAAAGCTATTAATTTATCAATAAAAAGCATCATAAGCCACAAGAATAATCATACTATAAAATATATGTTAAATAGTAATTATAAGAACTATCTTTTAGAATTTATTGCTCAAGAATATCAAAAATTATCATTTGAAGATGTCCTTTGGTTAGATGAAATTGATTCCACTCTTGTGCATAATCCTACTGAAAACAGAAACTCAAAACTAGCAGATAGACATATTGATTTAATAGATTACTATATAAAAAAGACTGATTCTTATAGTTTTACAGAATTTATAACTTTTTGGAATAGGTTTATTAACATATTGGTAATCAATGAATTTGTAATACATCATATCTTTTATTTATGTTCAGACAAGCAAAGGCTATATCTGCTAATGTGGATTTATGGAATAGATGAATATATTGATATACCAAAATTTAGAAATAGATTCCCCTCAATAGAAAATTATTATGCAGCGGTACAGGATTCTGTTACTCTTGAATTAAAAGAATTTAATCCATTATTTGATGAAATTTTTCAAGAAGCTTTTGATAACTTTATTTTTAAGAAAGCAATTTTAGCGTTTTTAATTGATAATACTCGCTTTGAAGAAATGCTTGATGATGCAAGTATTTTCTTAGACGAAATCATCAATGATTCTGAGTATATGGATGGATTTTATGACTCTGATTTTGATTATTCCCAAAAAGAAGTTAATGCTCAAGATACAATTAAAAAACATATCAGACACCTTGCTTTCTTAAAAAAATATAATAATTTAAAATTTTTAAGAAAATATGCTTTTAAATTAGATGATAACTTGATTTGCAATGATTTTATATCAATAAAAAGCCAACCCAAGGCTTGCATAGTCGATCTATATTCTTTTACTTCAGAAACAGCAGTCGTTAGAGACATCAACAATGCAATGGACAAAATTGATGAACATCAAGCAAGATTATTGTATATGTTATCAAATGAAAAAGCTATTGAGAAGCTTAAAACTATGGCTGATTTGAGAAAAAATGCTTTAATAAAATATCAAGACTTCATCTTTACCTTATCAATGCTTTCCGAAACTGAAAAAACTAATCCAAAACTAACTGAGATTTTAGGAAATATCTTAATTAAAACCGAAGAAAATGAAGTTAAACTCGCAATTCTTTATTATATGAATGATTCACAAGATCCGGCATGGGCTCAATATTTAAAGAAAACAAAAATAGATTTTAATGATAATCTTTTAAAATTTTACTATTATCGTTTTATTACTAAAAAAGGGATTGTGGTTGATCAAGATTTACTTATAGATTTTTTAAAACAAGAATCTTTTTGGATTAACGATTGCGTACATTCAGGATTTACAATAATTAATTCTTGTAAATACTCTAAAAATGGAATGAAGATAGGATTTATTGCCAATAATAATGAATTTATTTATTGTAATATAAATAAATTACATAAAAATGAATCCAATAAAATTTATAATGTTAAGGATTTTGAATTTATTGAAAACACAAACACCGTTGCTTGCTTAATGTCTAACAATAACTTATCCCTGATTGATACTAACAACAATACAAAAACATCTGACTATACATTAACTACGGATGATTCAAAATTTCTACTATCTACAAAAAAAGATTACAATGTTTTTTTTATCAATAAAGATTTAAAAGTCTTTTCATTATCAGATAAAACTATTATCTATAAATATGTCTTTAAATATTTTGTAAATAACGCAATCTTGTCTTATAATAATCGAATACTTTTAGCACATTCTTCATTTGAATTGCTAATGGTAAATTTAGAGACCTTAGAAGAAAATAGACTTTCCTTTGAACAAACTATAAAAAACCTGTGTATATCAAATGATGAAAGACATATATTCATCTCACTCAGTGATAGATGGAATAATGAGCTTCAAGTATATGACATTGAAACAGGTAATAAAATATATTCTCAAAAAACTGAATCAGAGATAAGTAAAGTAGATTTTTCATTTCATTGTAATTATTTCGCTATTAAACTACAAGATAAAGATAAAAATGATAGAATTACTCTATATAATTTTAATGAAGTACAACATATTTTTACGATAAAAACTCAAACCAAAATTGTTGATTTCAAATTTTTTAAAGATTATCCATATATAGCTGTAGCATCAGACAAAAAAGTTTTGGTTTATAATTATCAAACTAAATTGCTTTTAAAAACCTTCAATATTAACGAAACGATACAAAAAATTGTCGTGTCTCCCCAATCAAATCGCTTAATTATCTTAACTGAATCTTCAATCTTTGCTTATCATTATATTGACGTGAAAAAATTTGCTTGTTTAAATTTATTACAGACTATTCTTTGCTATGAGTTTGAGTCAAAAACTAAAAAAATGAATGAATTATTAGAAAAATTAGAAACATTGAATATTTTTGACACACAATAATATATATAGAGTTATTTATGAAAAGGAGTAAATATGGAATTAGTAAGTTATGTTGAAGCTTTAAAAATTATAAAATCTCCAACAAGAGTAGCCTTGGCAGTTGTTCGTGCTAAAGAAAACATATATAATTTAATTACTTTAGAATGGTATATGAGAACATCTATTGAGCCTCCAATGTTTGCGATTTCCATCGGACATACACGCTATAGTTACGAATGCTTACAAGAAAATAGGTTTTTTAATCTTGTCTTTCCTTCAGATGAAATGAAAAATATTGTAAAATATTGTGGATCACATTCAGGAAGAGATTTTGATAAATTTAATATATTAGATATTAATTGGATGCCGGGTAGATTAAATAAATTACCTATTTTAGATGACGCTGTTGCAAATTTTGAATGTCAAATTACAGGACAAATAAAATCAGGAGACCATACTATTTTTGTTGGAGAAGTTAAATACGTATGGGCTAATGCTGATAAAGAACTGGCAATATATTACCCTTTAAAAGATTGAAATGATTACAATATCTACAGATTTTAATAAACAAATCTATCAAAAAATTGTTAAAATTTGGAAAGTGACCGGTATCTCAAACCCGGAACGTTGTGACAGCTTTGAAAATATAATGGCCACTCTTGAAAAAAATGCTGTCTTTTTAACCGCTCTCAATAACGATAATATTATTGCAACTTGTTGGCTTACTTCTGATTATAGAAGATTACATTTGCACCATATGGCAGTTTTACCCGAATTTCAAAATAAAGGAATTGCTCAACTATTAATAGATAAAGCAAAAGAGTTTTCAAAAGAATATAAGCTACAATTAAAATTAGAAGTTAATAAAAATAACCAAATAGCAAAAAACCTATATCTAAAAAACGGATTTAAAATACTTGATAGTTTTATAACTATGATTAGAAGAGATATTAATTAAAGGAGAAAACAATGTATTTCAATATACCCGTAAAAATACACTTTGGTAAAAATTCAATTAAAGAAAATAAAAAAGAACTTAGTTCGTTTGGAAAAAAAGCATTCATTGTAACCGGTAAACATTCAGCAAAAAAATCAGGAGCTTTGGATGATTTGCTTGAAGCCTTAAATACTCTATCAATAGAATTTATTTTATTTAATGAAATCACTGAAAACCCTAATATCTCAAGCATAGAAAAAGGCTCTCTTATCTTAAAACAAAATAATTGTGATTTTATTATTGCTATAGGCGGAGGAAGCCCACTCGATGCAGCAAAAGCTATCTCATTAATGTATGCAAATAATCTCAATAAAAACAATATTTTTGATAATTCATTACATAAATCTGCTTTACCTCTGATTGCTATTCCTACGACTTCCGGAACCGGTTCAGAAGTTACTCCTTATAGCGTTTTAACAAACAACGAAACTCAAATTAAGGCAGGATTTGGCTCTCCATTAATGTTTCCTAAAATATCATTTATTGATCCTAAATATACTATTTCAGCCAATAAACATATAACCAGAGATACGGCGGTAGATGCCTTAAGCCATTTACTTGAAGGTATTTATTCTCTTAATCACGCTGATTTCTTACAACCACTAATATTTAAAGGTATTGAACTTATTTATAATTATCTACTCCCTTGCTTAGAAGAACCTGACAATTATCAATTTAGAGAAAACTTAATGCTTGCCTCAACTTATGGAGGAATGGTTATTGCTCACTCATCAACAACCTTACAGCATTCAATCGGATATCCTCTAACTACTGTATATGGACTTTCTCACGGAATGGCAAATGGTGTTGTAATGAAAAATATGATGAATTTTTATGAACCTCACCTTGACAATAGATTAAATAAGCTTTTTGAATACTTAAGAATTAATAAACAAGACTTTTTTAACTGGTTAGATAAATTAGACCTAAAATTTGAACATCATATTACAGAAGAATTTTTAACTGCCCGAATACCTGAAGTATTAAATTCCAGAAATATGGCAATCACTCCGGTTAAAGTTAATGAAGAACAACTCAAAAAACTTTATCTCCAATTAAACCATTAAAATATTATTATAGCCTTTTGTTGATATAGCCTAAAATAAATCGGCTCAGATATAATTCTGAGCCGTATTTGATATTACCCGGTAGTCTTGTAGAAAGGTAAAATTAAATTATTTTTGAACTTCTGTCTGACAGAGACTTATCTACTAGATTGTTTACAATTCTACAAACCAATAAGATTTATCTAAGCTAATTTACTTTAAAAGCATTACTTTTTTTATATTGACATAATTATTTGTTTGCATTTTATAGAAGTATAAGCCATTGGAACAATTATGATTTAAGTTATCTTGTCCATCCCATATTATATGATGATTTCCAGCTTGACGATATTCATCAATCAAAGTTTTAACTTTTTGACCCTTGATATTGTATATTTCAATTTTTACATTATTATCTTCAGCAAGATTAAAATCGATGGTTGTACTGGGATTAAAAGGATTAGGGTAAGCAAATCCTAATTTTGTCTCAAAAGGTAAAACAATTACTTCTTGAGTTGAATCAGCTGACTTTCCTGTAATTGGGCCAAAATATTGTATGGTTCCATCATATTCGATTGTTTGCAACCAATAGTGATATGCAGTATTAAAAACAATATCATTGTCCGAGAATTCGTAATGAGACGTATTTGGTGTATTGTTTGCATTGATATAATTTGCGTTTATTCTTTTTGCTGTACTTATGTCTGAGCTAATGTTTCTTAAAATATGATAACCTATTAGATTGGATTCAGATTCTGTACTCCAACAAATTTTTAAGGTAGAACTATTTGTTGCATTAACAGTAAAGGATGATAATTCAACAGGTAAGGTGTCATCAATAAAAACTTCATCAGCACCAATAAAAGGAGTTGAAGCGTTACGAGTGTCTCCATCATAATCAAATTCTATATTAACATTTTCACCATAATAAACAGAATAATCATCTAAATCTGATAGGTGTAAGTTTATTGGATTAATTAATGATATAAAATCAGGATTGACTACTTTCGAATTAGTATCTTTAGTGTTTTCCCAAGCTGATTGCCAGTCTGTAAGATTTGTTTTTTCACTATTGTTAAAATAAGCTATAGGATTACCATTATATATATTATTATCTATATTATAACTATTAAAATCTGTAATATCACTGATTCTTATTACCGCAACCTTATAGCCTGAACTTGTACGAGTTTTGTTATTTATAAAAATATTGTTTTTAACATTTAATGTTTTGCCGGCTAAAGGATTTTTTTGATGATAAAAACATACTGAATATGCAATATTGCCTCCATTGTCCGGTATATTACCATCAATATAAACTGTATTATGATATACATAAGCATCAGCTTGATCATTGCCGATGAAACTTATTCCTCTGTGTTCATTCATTGTGTTCGATTTAAGGTAAATTATGTTGTTGTAAACACTTGAATTTGATGATATACTTGAAACAATATATATACCATTGACATATCTACTAGTTGTTTGTGTTTCTTGTAAATAAATATTATTATTGAAGAGTTGTAGATTTACTATATTACTAGCGTTTACACCATAAGCATATCCCGCATCTTCATTTATTTGTATGTCACAATATGAGATTAAAACATTTGGATTATTTAGTATATAAACAGCTTTTGCATTAGTTTGTATAATACAATTAGTTAATGAGAAGTTACCTGAACTATTAATTACATTTATAGCATATTTTAATGTACTATTATTGATAAACTTAAGAGATTTTTCTCCGTTATAATCTCCATCAATAGTCACAAAACGGGTAAAATCTATAGTAATTACATCTTTTGTAATGTCTGTGCCTGTAATGGTTTTTAACCCGG
>JALNXV010000129.1 GCA_023230175.1 Candidatus Cloacimonadota bacterium | reverse complement strand
AACGGCGGGTCTTATTCAAGCAAGCCTGCCTCGACGACGGTTGGTCCGGACGGCGGAGACAAGCTGGTTGAAATCACAATAAAGAACATTGATGAGCTTTTCGAGGGCTGAGAAATGAAAAACAGTATAAGAATCGGATGGGCAAGCGTTGAAATAACTCCGCAGAGACCTTTTTTTCTCATTGGACAGATGTACTACCGCGTATGCAGGTATGTCCATGATCCGCTTACCGCAACAGCGCTTGCGCTGGACAACGGCTCCGATCAGGCAGTGATCGTCAGCTGCGATATGCCTGGAATCGGTGCAGAGCTTCTGCGCCGGCTCAAAGAAGAGCTTGATGGCTATAATGGGCTGGATGCGAACAGAATCACCGTCGGAGCAACCCATACCCATACATCGAGTACGTTCCTCAACGATGATCTGAGAGATAGGTTCGTTGCCGTCGCAGGTGAAGATAAAGCACTTGCAATGGAGGTCCCTGATAACATCATTCAAGGCAAGGAACTCACTGATTTCTGGGTTGGAAGGGTCAGTCAGATGATCCGTGAAGCATGGGACGGCAGAAAGCCGGGCGGAATCAGCTTCGCCCATGACTATGCCGCCGTTGCATTCAACCGAAGACCTGTGTTCAGGAATCCTGACGGAAGCGAGTACTCCAAGATGTACGGAGCCTGCAGCCTGGACAATTTCGTCCGGTTCGAAGGTCCATCCGACCATAGTGCGGATATGGTGTATACATGGAGTCCTGATGGCAAGCTGACAGGCGTCATGGTCAATATTCCATGCCCGTCTCAGATAATGGAGCTTCATTACTTTGCTTCTGCCGACTATTGGCACTATGCCCGCAAGCACATCAGAGCGAAACTTGACTCGAATGTCTTCATCCTCCCTGTATGCGGTGCTGCCGGAGACCAGAACCCCATCGATCTGATCAGAGTGAGCAAAGTCAATGAAAAAGAGCTTATTGACTGGAATGCGCAGGCCGGAGAGGTCTGGTGCAACTATGACCTTGGAGAGGAGTGCGATGCAACCGGCGAAAGGATTGCCGATGCCGTCGTCAGAGGATACAGCAGGGCACGCAATGAGATCAGACCTGACCTTGATCTGAGGCATGAAGTCATCGAAATATCTCTTCCGCTCAGGACAATCGAAGAGAAGGATTATCTCGATGCCCGGCACAAGATTGATGAATATTTGAAGCAGTTCTCTCCAAAGCACAGAATGGCAAGCGAGAACCAAGTGGCACTGTTTGACTTTTTGGGTTACATCGAAAGATGGGAGGCTCAGAACAAGAGCAAGCAGTTCAGGTTCCCGTCCCACATCATAAGGCTTGGAACTGCAGCTTTCGTCACTGTTCCGTTCGAACTGTTCGTTGATTATGCTTTCCGTGTCAAAGCCAGATGCAAGGCTGACCAGGTATTCTTCCAGCAGCTTTCCAATTCTGCCGGAGGATATCTGCCGACGGTCGCGGCGGTGAACGGCGGTTCGTATTCCAGCAAGCCGACTTCGACTAACGTCGGGCCGGAAGGTGGGGACAAGCTTTCAGAGATACTTATCAGCGAAATAGACAAGCTGATGAAATAGGAGATATATATGTCAGATCAGAAACAGATAAAAATCGGTTGGGCAAGCATTTCGCTTGTATCGGATCGTCCTGTCCTTCTTGCAGGGCAGATGTATTACAGAGTTTCGCGCTATGTCCACGATCCAGTCACTGCAACTGCAGTTGCCTTTGACAACGGCGATGCTTCATGCATCATGGTCAGCTGCGACATGGTTGGAATCAGCGATGTGATCTACGACCTTCTGTGCAAGGAAGTGGATGGCTATCATGGGTTCTCGTCCAAGAACCTCACATGCGGAGCGATACATTCTCACAACAATTCAAGATTCACCCCAGGCGATGCCCATCGAAGTGATTTCGATGATTACATCGGGGAAGACAAGTGCTTGAAGATGGATATTCCAGACAATATTCTCGCAGGCGATGAGTCTACCAGATTCTGGCTGGATCATGTTTCTCAGATCATCAAGGAAGCTTGGGACATCAGGAAGCCCGGCGCCATCAGCGTTGCTCATGACTATGCCTCAGTTGCTTTCAACCGCAGACCGGTTTTCCAGAATCCTGATGGGACCGAGTTCTCCAAGATGTACGGAACCTGCAGCAATGACAACTTCATCCGCTTCGAAGGCTCATCCGACCACAGCGCTGATATGCTGTACACTTTCGATCTTGAAGGAAACGTCACCGGAGTTCTCGTTGACATTCCTTGCCCATCGCAGATCATGGAGCTCCATTACTTCGTCTCTGCCGACTACTGGCACTACGCCAGAGGCCACATAAGGGAGAAACTTGGAAAGAATGTCTATGTCCTTCCGATCTGCGGACCTGCAGGCGACCAGAACCCGATCGACCTCGTGAGAGTCAGCAAAGTCAACCAGCAGGAACTTGTCGAGTGGAATGCACAGGCTGGCGAAGTATGGTGCAACTATGACCTTGGCGCCGAATGCGATGACACGGGCTCACGTATAGCCGATGCTGTCGAGCGTGGCTACAAGAAAGCAAGGAACACAATCAGAACAAGCGTTGTGATGAAGGAAAGCGTTCTTGAAATCAAGCTGCCTATCAGAAAGGTATCTAAGGCCGACTACGAAGAAGCTGTGAAGATTCTTGATGCCAAGAAGAAGCTTTTCTCGCCTGAGCACAGAATGACAAGCTCAGACCAGGTTTCCATGTTCGAGCCTATCGGAGTCATCAAGCGCTGGGAACTTCAGAACAAGCAGAAGAACTACACGTTCAAGAGCAACGTCATAAGAATCGGAGATGCAGTCTTTGCAAGCAACCCGTTCGAGCTGTTCGTTGAGTACAGCTTCAGGATCAAGGCACGTGCGAAGGCTCAGAACATCTTCCTGATGCAGCTGACCAATGGAGTCGGAGGCTACCTTCCGACAAAGGCAGCTTTGGCCGGAGGTTCGTATTCCAGCAAGCCTGCCTCGACAGTGGTCGGACCGGATGAAGGAACCGAGCTTTGCGAGATTCAGATCAAGGCGATTGACGATCTGATGAAGTAAGATCTGAATGCCCCTGCTCAAGGCAGGGGCGTTCTGTTCATAGAGGGGAAATATGGAACGTGCCAGCATCAGGTGGATGACAAATGCATGCTTTGAGATTCAAAGCGACGGGGTGGTGTTAGTCTCAGATCCATGTCTATTGCAGACTTCTTTCAAAGGTTTCAAGGAACCTTTCTTTGAAAATGTCGATGGCATCATGATCTCACATCTTCATTGGGATCACACAACTGAGCTCAAGTACCTTGTGAATAAGTTCAATCCAGCGGTATTCACAGGCGTTTCAGGTTCACTTCAGCTGGCTGAGTATCTTGATATGAATACCTCTTATCTTTTCCCGATGTATCCGGATCAGGAACTTGATATGGGAGAATATCGGATAAAGGCTTTCTATAACCGGCACTCAGATGTCAAGATGAGCTATTCGGTTCAGGCCAAGCAGTGCTCCAGCTATGATTTCTACAGCAGCTATCCAGGTCTTGAAAAGCTTCAGGCAGCGGGCGGAATGGAAATGTACAGCTACCTTCTCACCTTCAAGAACGGATTCAAGGTCCTGTTCTGGGGCGGTAACATAAGCCAGAGCCAGAATTCCATGCTTGAGGGCATCAGGCCTGATGTAGCCTTGATGCAGTATTCCAATCAGGATCCTCCTGAGCTGGCTGAGCTTGCAAGGGCAATCAATCCTTCGGTGATTATTCCGCATCATCATGATCTCAAGATGACTCTTGCTGAGGCGCAGCCGAAACTTGAAATGCTCAGCAATCTGTTGTCCTGCCCGCTTCTGTGTCCGAGAAATGGAGAAAAGCTCTGCTTCTGATGGAAAAAAACAAGGATGATTTCACACAGTTCATGCTTATAGCCCATCGATGCGGCCCTGGCAAGTTTCCTGAACAGAGCATTGCCTCTGCCCGCAATGCCATTGAAGATGGTGCCGACATGGTGGAGATGGACATTCAGTATACGAAGGACAGAATTCCTGTGATCTGCCATGACCTGAGTGTAAAGCGTATGTTCGGTGAGGATACGCTTGTCTCGGATATGACATTTGAGCATTTCATGTCACTGCGCCAAGTCGGTGACAGATCATATCCGTCTCATTCTCTTGATGATGTCCTTCAGTCTGGCGTGGCTCCGATTCTCTTTCATTGCAAGTTTTCAGGCATTCTTCTTGCCGATTTTGCTGCCCGTCTCAAAGCTGCGGGTTTCGAGCATAGGTGCGTGATCGGGGTGCTTGATGAAGGAGATGTCGCAATCGTAAAGAGAAATTCTGATATCCCAGTTCTGGCATTCATGCCTGAGATAGAAGATATGGACGGGTTTCTGCAAAGCGATGCTGATTTCATCAGGCTTTGGGAAGACTGGGTCACGGCTCAGAGAATCGATTTGATTCATCAGTTTGGCAAGAAGGTGTGGATCATGGCAGGCAAGAACACTTCTTCTGGAGTCGGACTTACCTGTGCTGAGAATCTGCTTGATTGGAAAGCTCTCGGAAGTGATGGCATCTTGATCAATGATATTCCGTGGGCTAGATCAGTGCTGATTCAGTAGCCTCTCTTATAAGTTTGTTGAGGAATTTGATTGAAGACTGGTCCTTTGTACCATCGCTATGCAAATACAAGCAGCGGTTGATCTCTATCATTATCGAGAATACATCACTGTTTCTATGGTAGTATCTGACAGGCACCATCGTTCCTGCGAAAGGTGAATTGAACTTGACTTTCAAGCCTGAGTTTTCAAAAGCAGTCCTGAAGTGCTCTGCAAGAGAGGGCGGAGTGTGGCAGCTGTCTGTTCCAAGGCAGATGTCCGGTCGGCTCGGGTTCTGGTCTCTCTCGTGTGCAAGAGGAACATTTGAAAAAGAATGGCCGTCAATTATCAGGCATGAATGATGGGATTCGAGCTTGCTTCGGACCAGTGATTCAAGAATTTTGTGATGTGTATCGTAATCATCGCATAGGATTGCTTCTTTCTCATCGCTCCTGAGGCGGCGCAAAGTTTTGCCGTCAGAGGTGAGAGTGTAGCAGACACCCATTCCGAGAGCGGACATCTCTTCGTCTTCGTCGCTTCGAAAACGCTCTACATCGCAGAACAGGCGGCTTTGCAGAAACACTTCGGAAGTGAATCCTATATCGAAGATTTCGTTGCAGAAAAGATCTGTCATAAGAGAAAGCTCTTTAGGAATCAGTTCCCTGCTGTAGCTTTCAAGTGACTCTTCTGGGATGAATACTGAAGAGTGCGGAATGTGCACCACTACGGGGCGCGGGTCTGAGAAATGGGAAATTGCGTCCATAGGAGCCTCCTTCACTGCTGATGAAGAGGCAAAAAGAGACCTATCGGTCCGACAGGATTTCAAGAAGAGGTTCCTATCGGTCACGCTTTGGCACCTTGCTTGTGCAGGTTGTCGTGCGGTCAACGGGCGTGTCCCTCGCGCACTCTTCATAGGCAGTTGAATAACTGTATTTTCAATATAGCTGTTTGGGCCTGCTTTTTCAACACTGAAATTCGAAGAAGAAAAGTATTAAAATATTGATAATTATTGATTAAAACCTATAAAAATACTAATATATAGATATTATGATAGATCTGAATCTGATTATGCTCCCACCTGGTGAAATCAAGAAAACAATCGGCAGGAATGCCAAGGTCAGGAGGAAGCAGATGGGGCTTACCCAACGTGATCTGGCGCTTCAGAGCGGGATGAGCCTTTCGTCATATCGTCGGTTCGAACAGACTGGGGATATCTCGATGGACAGCTTCGTTCCGGTGTGCATAGTGCTTGATTCAGTTGATGAATTGAAGTCTGTCTTTCTGAGAAAGCATTACAGCAGCATTCAAGAGGTGATTGAAGATGAGAAGCGTAGAAAGCGTTGATGTAATGTGCAGTGATCGCAAGGTTGGAATCCTCTCATGCTTTCAAACCAATCGGACAGCATTTGAATATGATACGCAGTGGCTCAGAAACGGGTTTTCAATAAGCCCATTTTCCTTGCCGCTGTCTGAAAAGGTTTTCTTCAGCGAAAGGGAGCCTTTCGATGGAATGTTCGGTGTGTTCGATGACTGCCTCCCAGATGGATGGGGCAAGCTGATTCTTGATCGCTGGCTGAGAAAAGAGGAAATGGATCCTGCTTCCGTCAATCCGATTTCAAGGCTGACGCTGCTTTCTGATGATTCTTTCGGGCTGCTTTCGTTCATCCCGCGGCTTTGGAACGAAAAGCCTTTTGCTTCTGCTTTTTCGATTGATGAATTGCATGAACGGATCCGGCAGATTGAGAGTGATCCAAGCCTTGAGTGGACTCGGCTTGATGATTATGCAAAAGAGGGCGGTTCGTCTGGAGGCGCAAGACCGAAGGTCAATATTCTTATTGACGATGACCTCTATATGGTTAAGTTCCCTCTGCATAATGATCCTCCTGGAGTAGGGAGGATGGAATATTCCTATGCGGAAGCTGCATCGAAGTGCGGAATCAGCATGGCTGAGCACAGACTGCTGGGCTCAGGTTATTTCGCTTCACTGCGTTTTGACAGGAATCCAAGAGTGCATATGCTGTCGCTTGCGGCTCTTCTGGAGACTTCCCATCGGAATCCGGTACTGGATTATTATCAGGTATTTCAGTCTGTCAGCATTCTGACCAGATCAAATGCAGAAATGGAGGAATGCTTCCGCCGTATGGCATTCAACGTTCTTGCACGCAACAACGATGATCATGCAAAGAACTTTCTTTTCATCTTTGATGAGGCATCAATGAAATGGAAACTTTCTCCAGCGTTCGATCTTACACGGTCCGATACGTATTTCGGAGAACGTTCAACTACGGTTAATGGAAAAGGAAAGAACATCACAGATGATGATATGCTTTCGTATTGCATCCCTTTCCATCTTGATGCGAATAAGATGAAAGAAATCATTGATAGAATCCGTTCGGTGACAGAAGGCGATCTTGCTGAGTATCTGGCGAGGAACTAGGGTTTGGCCTGAAAAAGAAAGAACTGACAGGCCAATTTGATTTGACCATTCTGCAGGATGTGGTAATATGTGACGGTATGCCAAGGGGGATGGCATGCCATCTGGAGGATAGAGCGATGTCTAGAGCATGGAATTTCATCAAGCGAATGATTCCCCCAATCCTGATTATTGTGATCACGGTCGTGATGTCACTGACTGCATACAATGACATGCTCAAGCGCGAAGAAGAGAAGTGCTGGAATGTCCTTGAGAATACGGCTGACACGATCAACAATGAAGTGATCGTGCGCTTCAAGGACAATATCACGATTCTGAAGCTGGCATCCAATGCGATGGTGCAGGAGAACAGAGTTGAATCGTATGAGGCGATCACAAAGCATATCAACGCATTCCAGGGCATGACCATCTTCAGCCGGATCGATATGTACTACCCGGACGATACTGTGCTGCTCCAGACCGGAGAGCGCATCGACGCCAGTGCGCAGTATTCATTCGATGAAATAGCAGCCAAGGGCGAATTCATGTCGCAGCGGATGACCGATATTCTCACAGGAAATGAGGTTGTCTGCTATTCTGTTCCGGTTGTTTCGAAAGGCGAGACGATTGCGCTTCTTGTCGGAGTTATTGAATGCAAGGCGATGCCTGATCTGTTCAAGACAAGGGCATATGAAGGTGAAGCATTCAGCTGCATCGTCGATTGCCGTGACGGCAATTTCATCATGGACGACTGGCATGACAAGCTTGGAAACATGTACAGCATGAAGCCGCGTGAAAAGCAGGCTGAATATGAGGGTGTCGATCTTGTCTCTGATGTCAAGGAAGCAAAGACTGGAGTTATTGCCTATGAGAGTGCAAAGAACGGGCAGGCATCGTTCATGTACTACACGCCAGTGGGGGCGTTTGATTGGGAACTGCTCATCATCGTGCAGGAGCAGGTGGCTTTTGCCAGCCTGATCAAGCTCAAAAGCATGCTTGTTCCAATTGGAATCATTGAGGCGGCTCTTCTGATTTTATACTTCATCTGGACATTCCTAACTGTGAACCAGCTTGAGAAGAGCAAACGAGTAATCGAAGAAAAACGCAAGGCTTTTGAGATTCTCAGCTACAGTGATTCACTGACGATGCTCTATAACCGCAATAAATACAACCAGATAGTGGAGAAATATCAGGATAAGACCATCGAAAGCATTGGGGTTGCATTCCTTGATCTCAATGGACTCAAGCAGGTGAATGATGAATTCGGACACAAAGTCGGTGATGCCTTGATTCAGAATGCTGCAAGGCAGATAAGCCTTGTGTTTCAGGATATGGGATACCGCATAGGCGGAGATGAGTTTGTGATAATGGCATTCGGCATGCCAGAGAATGAATTCACCGAGAAGATGCAGTCGGTGAAGGCTGCCATGAATAAGCAGAAGATAAGCATCTCGATCGGAGAAGCCTGGCAGAGCACTGATTGCGACCTTTCCGATCTTCTGAAGGATGCCGATGGAAGAATGTACCAAGAAAAACGCAAGTACTACGAGAGCGATGAAAGCAGTCAGTACGGGCGTGGAAAGCGGTACATCTGATTGCACTTGCATAAGCTGTAAAGAAAACACTTGCCGAATTGACTGTGTTCCATGATAATGTGAAAAAGGAAAACAGAATGAAAGAAATCGAATCCTGCGAACTTGAGAAGCTGAGAGATGTATTCTGCAATCTTCCGTGTGGTGTTGCGGTACTGAAGCTCAGCAAGACAATAGAGGTTTTTTCAAAACTCAAAAGCGACGGAATAAAGATTCATGAATTGTGAATAATTATTCATTGAATCTCTTTCCTGAAGGCGGATCCAGGATTCTTCTGTTTTCCAACG
>JALNXV010000128.1 GCA_023230175.1 Candidatus Cloacimonadota bacterium | reverse complement strand
CCTATCATAAGCCAAACAACTTTTGTATAAAGTTCTTTTTAGGTGGTTTGGGTTGATGAAAAACATAAAAATACGGGATATTTTCATTGTTCAACATTCGTTCAGGATGATCTTCAGAAAGAACTTCTGCTGTATCTTCATCAAACTCTTGCCTTAATGCTTCCACCGCCTGAGGGTAATCATAAACCCCGGAATGACAATGACAATCCGAACCCAAGAAATGAGCAAAACCTCTATCTATAAGCTCAAAAGCAACATTCTTAACTTTTTCTCCATAACTACCCAAAATACTTCCGGTATTAATTTGTAAATAAACATCTCGATGCATAAAATCTTCCGCCATTGAAGGATTTCTTTGTATCTCAATATATCTTTCCGGATGAGCTAATATCGGCTTCAAACCCAATTTAGTCATCTTATATAAATTTTCAAATAAATCATCTGAAAAACCTGTCAAACTGTTTTCCACTAATACATAACGAGTCCCATTTATCATAAAAGCATTAGTCTGTATATCCTTAACCGCTTCTTCTCCCATCAGATAAACCTCTGCTGAACAATAAATATTATAATTATACCCTTTTTCTTTGACATAATCCTCAACATATCTAAAACTTTTTAAGACTACATCTTTAGTATTATCATAAAACCCTCTCATATAATGTGGTGTAAAAACTACAGCTTTCATTTTTGCTTCAGCAATTAAATCTAAATAAGAATATGTTGTTTCAACATCACTAGAACCATCATCTATACCCGGTAAAATGTGATTATGAATATCTATCATCTGTATTCCTTTTTACATTATGTACTGCTTGAGCAAACTCTTTTACTAAACAAGGATTTTTTAAATCTTCCAAAACAGTACCTGTTACTATAAAGTCAGCACCGGCTCTTGCTTTTTCTTCAGCACATTCCGGTTTCCTTATTCCTCCACCCACTATAATCGGAATATCTATATGCTCTCGAACTTTCATTATCATTTCACTCGGAACTTGCTTTTCTGCACCACTCCCTGCTTCCAAATAGACAATCTTCATCCCAAGATACTGAGCA
Source organism: Candidatus Cloacimonadota bacterium (assembly GCA_023230175.1). Taxonomy (GTDB): domain Bacteria; phylum Cloacimonadota; class Cloacimonadia; order Cloacimonadales; family WRIO01; genus JALNXV01. The sequence continues at coordinate 7,888 of JALNXV010000128.1, read as the reverse complement.
GCTAAAGCATGCACTATAGCTATATCAGCTTTCTTTCTCGGTATTGGCAAACTATGACTCATATACTGAACTGAAGACATACATCCGGATTCTATCAACATATAAGCCGTCGGTATTGTCTCTAACTTAGCTTTATAGATTAAAGGTGCAGATCTAACTTGCTCATTAATTAATACCTGAGGATTTCTACTACTAACCATATTTAATAACAATAAAGCATCTGCATCAGGCGAAACAAAATTAAATATTCCCGGGAAAATTATCACAGGTATTGTACATTTTATCTTAATCTCTTTTATTGCTTCACAAAACCTGTCATTAAGCATCATACTTCCACCAATCAAAATACAATCAGCACCATTTTCTTCATATAAACAAGCTAATTCTTGTGCTTGATTGACTTCTACTTTATCAGGATCAATTAGACAAAAATATGACGGATTATCCTTTATGGATTCTAATAAATATTTATAGGTTTTATTCTTCATTTTTCCTCAATACTTTCTAATATTTATATTCGAACTTTAAAAAAATCATATACTACATATAATAATACAACACTCAACATATTAAGTTTCATATATTTCTGAACATTTGCAACAATTACTCTATGTAATGATTTATGCATAATATAATAAAATACAATAAACGGTATAACAATAATTATATTCAATATATAAAAAAGCTCAATACTAATTTGATTTAAAATATACATAAGATTAAATGATAACACTGTTATCATTGCAGGAATATAACTTAAATATAATGTCTTTCTCAAACCTAATAGAACAGTTATTGTCTTTGCTGAATCTGCTTTATCTCCCTCGTAATCCTCAATGCACTTAATAAATTCTCGCAATAAAGTATAAAAAAATGAAATCAATACTAAAGAAATTATATTCTTGAGATTTAAGGTTATTAAAGCTCCAAATATAAACGTTGACGACGCATTCCATGCTACTACAAGATTACCTATTAAAAAAATCTTTTTAAAATGTTTAGCATAATTATAAAGTAAAATACTATTTATCAATGCTATCAATATACACCATATATTATATGTTAATATGGCAAAAACTATACCTATCAAAAACAAACAAATACTAAAAACATAAGCTGTATTAAGCTTCATTTTTCTACTCGGTAAAACTCTATTAGGTTTATTTATCTTATCAATCTCATAATCATAAACATCATTAATAACATATCCCCCTGCAGCAATAAAAAAAGCTGATAAACCTACAAAAAGAATTTTAGGTAAAATTGACATACTCGTATCAAAACTTAAAAAAAAAGCACCTAAGAATACAGTAAATAAAACAAATAAACAATTATACAATCTTATTATTTTTATTCCGGCTTTAATAAATTTGAAAAGATTTATCAAATTATGGCAACCTATCCTTTATCATTGTAACAAATTCTACTAATACTCCATTATTCTTCATATTTTTAACAAGTTTATATGAATCCTCTAATAACTTATCTGCAAGTTTTCTTGCTTTATCAAGCCCTAAAATAGTAGGATAAGTCTTCTTATGATTTTTAACATCCTCAAAAGGTTCTTTCCCTAAAGTTTCAAAATCACCAACATCATCTAAGATATCATCAATTATTTGATATGCTAAGCCTAAATTCATCGCATAAGTTGATAAGGTGTTCGTAACTGAAGGGTCAACAAAAGCACATGCACAAGCACACTTGACTGCTGCTTCAAGTAAAGCTCCAGTTTTCTTTGAATGAACATATTTTAAAACATTTATCTGTAATACTTGCTTATCTGCGGAAAGAACATCAACAGTTTGTCCACCTAACATACCTCGTGTTGAAACAGCATTACAAAGTATTGATACCAAATGTACTGCTAATTCTTTATCTTCTACTAAAGTCATCATTTCAAAGGCTTTAGTTAAAAGAGCATCACCGGCAAGAATTGCTATAGCCGGATTAAATTTTTTATGACAACTTGGTAACCCACGTCGTTCATTTGAATTATCCAAAGAAGGCAAATCATCATGAATTAATGATGCACTATGAACCATCTCTAATGCACACCCAACAGATAAAAATGGTTTTATGAGTTCAATATCATCTTTTTGCATTAGCATTTCATAAGTTGCAAAAAACAATATAGGTCTAAGTCTTTTCCCCCCACTAAACATCGAGTATTTCATAGCTTGATATAATTGAGCCGGTTGCTCTTTATCATAGTTTAAGTAATTTTTCAAAGCTTCGTCTAATAATTTAGTTCTTGTATCAAAATAATTACGTAACATATACTACCTTTCTAATAATAAATTAAGGGTTAAACGGCAAAGAAACTCTCTTGCCAATCTTAGCAGATTCATACATTGCTAATATGATTTCAAGAGATTTTCGTCCATCTCTTCCATCAGTTTTAGGTTCTGCTTTACCTAATAATACCTCAACGACATTACTTAAAAAGCCTAAATGCCCATAACCATATACATCGAGAGGCTTTGTATTTAAATTATCAATAAATCTATCATCATCATCATAATCTTTAAATTCCCAGTGTTCTACTTTATTCACAGCAATCCCACCAATCTTAGCAGTACCATACTCACCCATTACAGTTATAGATCCTTCAAGATTTCTTGGGAATATATTCATAGTCACTTCGATAACACCAATCACTCCGTTACGAAATCTTATTATGCCTGCACCTAAATCTTCAACTTCAATATTATGATTTAGAGTTGCAGTAGTAGCCATAACATAATCAACCGGTCCAATTAGCCAATATAAAAGGTCAAAGTAGTGTGAAGCCTGATTTAGAAAAGCACCTCCATCAAACTCCCAAGTGCCTCTCCATTTTGATAAATCATAATAAGACTGAGGTCTTGTCCATCTAACAGTAGAATTCACACTGAATATCTTTCCGAATCTTCCCTTATCTATAGCATTTTTAAGTAATTGAATCGGTTGATTAAGCCTATTTTGTTTAACAACGAATAACTTTACTTTATTATTATCACAGGCTTTAATCAAAGAATCAGCTTGTTTTAAGCTTATACTAACAGGTTTTTCAGTTATTACATTTATATGATGTTCTGCAGCGAATATACCCATTTCCGAGTGTAATCCGCTTGGAGTACAGATTATTACTGCGTTGGGCTGTTCAATTTCCAGCATCTCTTTATAATTTGTATAGAAATTCTTTATATTATACTTTTTAGCAGTATCTTCGGCTAATTCAGTAACTATATCACAACAGGCTAAAACATTAGCGGAATCAATCAATTTAAGTGCATCAAGATGCCTTGAAGAAATTCTTCCACACCCAATCAAACAAAAATTAATCTTATTCATTTCTTATCTCCAATAACTCATACTCAAGAAACAACACCTGATTTGATTAAATCGTGCATATGTAAAATGCCAATAGGTTTATCTTCTTGATCAATTATCGGTAACATTGTAATTTTACATTCTTCCATTAGATTTAAAGCTTCCACAGCAAGGGTTTCAGCAGTCATTCTTTTAGGTGAAACAGTCATTGCATCTTTTACATTGATATTTAAATCTGTTAAACCCAAGGACAAAAATCTTCTTAAATCCCCATCAGTTACAATACCGACAAGCTTTCCGTCATCATCAATAACATTCGTACAACCAAGTCCTTTAGAAGTCATCTCTAAAATCACATTCTGCATATTTTCTTTATCAGTAACGATGGGATTTGCCTTTCCTGTATGCATTAAATCAGCTACTTTAAGTAATAATTTCTTCCCAATAGTTCCTCCGGGATGAAAGAGAGCAAAATCTGTTACCTTAAAATCTTTCATTTTCAAAACTGATACAGCTAAAGCATCTCCAATTGAAAGTTGAACTGTTGTACTTGCGGTTGGAACTAATCCAAAGGGTTCACATTCCTTATCTACAAAAGAATCAATCACAACATCTGAATTCTTTGCTAAATTAGAAGTCACATTGCCGGTAATTGAAATTAAAGGTATTTTATTAAACTTTATATAAGGAATAATTGAGATTAATTCCTGAGTATTCCCACTATGAGACAAAGCAAGGACTACATCTCCTTTTTGAAGCATTCCCAGATCACCATGAATACCTTCAGCAGGATGTAAAAATATTGAGGTTGTTCCGGTAGAGGCAAAAGTAGCAGAAATCTTTCTTGCTATAAGTCCGGATTTGCCCATTCCTGTAGTTACTACCTTACCTTTACATTGTAAAATATAATGTACAGCTTTTTCTATTGAAACATCAATCTTTTCAGAAGCAATTTTGATTGCTTCAGCTTCGGTGTGCATTTCTTTTTTTATAATATCAATAATATTCATATTTGTTTAGAACAAGTGAGGAGGCGTTTAGCCTCCTTACTTTAAAAGACTAAATTTATATCCATAGGATTAACTGATTTAATATCTTCTTTTATAAGGTTTAAGACTTGATCAATATCGTGAGTGCCAAGGTCACCTTTGGTATGTCTTCTAATTGAAAGAGTATTAGTATCTTCTTCTTTTTCACCTATAATAATAATGAATGGAGTTTTAGACATTTCAGCTTCTCTTATCTTGTAGCCAATCTTTTCACCTCGGCTATCTAATGTAGTGCGAATTCCATGAGAAATAAAACGTTTTTTAACTCTTTCAGCGTAATGAATAGTTGACTCTGAAACCGTTAAGATAGTAGCTTGAACAGGGCATAACCATGTTGGAAAATTCCCACCGTAATACTCTATTAAGGTACCAAAAAATCTTTCAATCGAACCAAGTAATGCTCTATGAATCATATAAGGTTTGTGTGCTTGATTATCAGCACCGACATATTCCATATTAAATCTTGTTGGTAAGTTGAAATCAAATTGAATAGTGCTACATTGCCAAGCTCTATTTAAAGCATCTTTAATTTTGATGTCAATCTTTGGGCCGTAGAATGCTCCTCCACCTTCGTCAATATCATAATTAAGATTTAATTTTTCTAAGGCATTTTTCAATGCAATAGTGGCTTTTTCCCAGTCTTCAGGTTCACCAACAGACTTTTCAGGCATAGTAGAAAGATATATTTGAAAATCTGTAAAACCAAAATCTTTTAGCATACTAATGGAGAACTCAATAATTTTTTCGACTTCTTCCATCATTTGTTCTTCAGTACAAATAATGTGTGCATCATCTTGAGTAAAACCTCTTACACGCATAAGACCGTGTAAAGTACCGGATCTTTCGTATCTATAAACAGTTCCAAGTTCAGCATACTTTATAGGTAATTCACGATAACTTCTTTTAGCTGATTTATAAATATTTATATGGAAGGGGCAATTCATAGGTTTAATATAATAATCTTGTTCATCGACACTAATTGGAGCATACATACTTTCATTATAAAATCCTAAGTGACCACTTGTATGCCATAAATCCGCTTTACCGATGTGAGGAGTATAGACAAGATTATAATCTGATTTAATATGTTGTTCTTTCCAGTAAGATTCAATGATGTGTCTCATCATCGCACCACGTGGATGCCATAAGATCAAGCCTGCTCCAACTTCTTCTGAGACTGAATATAAGTCTAAATCTTTACCAATTTTTCTATGGTCTCTTTTTTTTGCTTCTTCAAGTCTTTCAAGATAATCTTTTAACTCTTTTTTAGATGGGAAGCTAATACCGTAGATACGTTTAAGCATCTTATTTTTTTCATCTCCGCGCCAATAAGCACCGGAAGTTTTGAGTAATTTAACAGCTTTTATTTTATTAGAATTTTTTAAATGCGGACCTCGACATAAATCTGTAAAGACGCCTTGAGTATAAATTGAAATTGTTTGATCTTCGGGGATTTCATTAAGAATTTCAATTTTATAAGTTTCATTTTGTTTAGTAAATAAAGCTAAAGCCTCATTGCGACTAATTTCTTTACGTGTATATTCTGCTCCCTCTTTAGCAAGTTCCATCATCTTTTCTTCGATAAGTAAAAGTTCTTCATCGGTAAAAGAAGTATCCCTGTCAAAATCATAATAAAATCCGTTTTCAATAGCCGGACCAATTGTAACTTTTACTTCCGGGAAAAGCAACTTAACAGCTTCAGCCATTAAATGTGATGTACTATGCCAAAAAACTTCCTTGCCTTTCTCTGAATCAAAAGTATGCAAGAGTAAGCTTGCATCTTCATTTATTTGATAATCTGTATCACACATTTTCCCGTTTACTTCAGCAGCAACCAATCTGAGAGCTAAATTATGACTAATAGATTCAGCTATCTGATATGGAGTTACACCGCTGTCAAAAGACTTTTTGCTTTTATCCGGAAAAGTAATAATAACTGCCATAACAACTCCTGTTTATTTATTTCTTTAATTCACTTATTAATCTATTTTCAGCATTTTGCAATGCTTCTTGAGGACTAAGAGTTCCTGTATAAACCTTTTCCAATACAATTTCTTCAAAATTTTTTCTAAATTCAAACCACGCAGATATTTGTGGTTCAAACTCTGCAAATTCTAATTGTTGATATACTTCCGTTAAACCGGGATGTTCTTCTAACATTGCTTGTATATGAGATTGTGTAAAAGCACTTCTTCTGACCGGCATATAATATGTTAAAGCTGAAAATTTAGCTGTTTGTTCAGGAGCTGTAAACCATTTTATAAATTCCCATGCGGCTTGACTTTTCTGTTTATTATTTTTATTAAAGATGGCTATATTAGTTCCTGAAATAATATTTTTTTTAGTTTTATCCACCGGTACAGCAGCTATACCGAGATTAAAAGTAATTTCAGCATTTTTCATAAAGACATAAGAAACACTTGAACCTTCTATCATAGCAACATTTCCTGCAAGAAAATGATTTTGACCATCATAACCTGTAGAGACATAAGCTGATTTATCAACATTAAGGGCTTGATCAAAAAACTCAAGGGCTGCTATTCCTTCTTGACTATTGAAAGTCGGAATGGTATAATCCTTATTCATCAGACTTCCACCGGCTTGCAGTAGCAAATTTTCAAATCTCCACATATCTGTGGTAAAGGTAGTTCCCCAAACGTCATTTCTCCCGTTATCGTCCAAATCTTGTGTTAAAAGTTTTGATGTAGAAAGAAAATCTGCCCAATTATCAGGAGCTTTACGATAATCTAATCCATTACGATAAAAAATATCTTTATTATAATACATAACTCTTACAGATTTATTAAAAGGAAATGACCACAGTTCATCATCAATAGTACAACTTTTCAAAAAAACCGGATAAAAATCATCTAATTCTTGAACATATAAGCTGTCATTATAAATATATTCATTTAAAGACTGAAGAGCTCCACCTTTTACTAAATTTGCTGTCCAAGATTCAAACACTTGTGCAATGTCCGGTTGATTACCTGCTTGAATAGATGCCATAATCTTTTGAGATAAAGCCTGATAATTACCCATAGAAATTGCTTTAATTCTGATATCAGGATGTTCTCTATTAAAATCATAAATCATTATATTTAATGCATCTCCTAAAGGTCCACCTAAAGCATGCCAAAAAATAATTTCTTGCTCTGCTTTTTTGGAACACGATAAAAGTGAACACATTACTATTAAGATTACAATGATTTTTCTTATCATTAAACTATACTCCTTTTGTAAACTAAAGTTAAAAAAACATACTTTTTAGTCAATATATTTTTTTTAAATGTTAAAATCCTGTAGTTGAAAATATTAAAAACCACTCCTTTTTCATTTTCTTATTTCAAAATAATTACTTTAGATTTATCCCGAAATATCAATTATTATATACAATTATTTTAGTGTGATTGATAAAATTAGTTAAAAAACATCATCCATCGAGATACCGGGGACCTCCAAGATGGTCAAAAGCATCTTGGAGGTCCCTTATAATTTGGTTATAAGTAAACTATATATAACTAACT
>JALNXV010000127.1 GCA_023230175.1 Candidatus Cloacimonadota bacterium | reverse complement strand
GACATAGAAGAACCAATGATCATATCAGGTTTTTCTGTAATATCAAGCAATGCATCTGTTATACTCAGATGGGATAAGCTTGACGACATTCGAGAATACAATATATATCGGTCATTACAATATGACGGCATTTATGAGTATAGGTTAACTGCTACTCAGATAGAATCTGCTAGCGTAATAGAATGCATTGAAAATGATGTTCAGATTGAAACATACTACTATTATAAAGTATCTGCAGTCAATAAACAAGGCTTAGAAGGAAAATTATGTGAACCAAAAGGTGTAAGAGTTAAAAACTAACGTAGTTATATATATAATGAATAATGATAATAATTTCCAATCTTCCTTTATAAATTCACTTAACCCTGAGCAATATGAGGTTGCTACTCATAACACAGGTCCTTTGCTCGTATTAGCAGGAGCCGGAAGTGGCAAAACAAGATGTATAATTTACAGAGTAGCCTGGCTTATAGCTCAAAACCAAGTTAAACCTTGGAATATTTTAGTTGTAACCTTTACTAATAAGGCAGCAAATGAATTACGAGAAAGAATAAATTTAATTTTTAATAATAAAATCAAATCTACGTGGGTTGGAACTTTTCATTCAGTTTGTATAAAAATTCTCAGATTAGAGATAAGTAATCTATCAAAATTTTATCAAAATCATTTTATTGAAAATAATATAAATATTCCAACATTCTTAGCTGATTATAATTCTAATTTTACAATATTTAATCGAGAAAATCAACTCTCATTACTAAAAAAAGTGTATATCCATCTAAACATTGATAAAAAAATCTATCCTGTTGAAAAAATTCTTAGTATTATTAGCAAACAAAAATCTATGATGATTTTGCCTGAAGACATAAAAAAAGCTAAAGAATCCAACAAATCTAATCAACAGTCGTCTTTTATGACAGATGTCTTTTTACATATCTATCAGACCTATCAAACACTCTTAAAACAAGAAAATGCTATGGATTTTGACGACATCCTGCTTTATACAGTTTTATTATTAAAAACTCAACCCATTATAAAAGAAAAATATCAAGATATGTTTAAATATATTATGGTTGATGAATATCAAGATACAAACAAAGTTCAATTTGAGTTCATTAATCAACTTTCTTCTTCTCATCAAAATATTTGCGTTGTAGGTGATGATGACCAGTCTATATATGGCTGGAGGGGAGCTACTATAGAAAACATTTTAAATTTTAATTCTAACTTTCATAATGTTAAAACCATCAAATTAGAAAAAAACTACCGTTCTACCAAGCAAATATTAGATATTGCTAATCAACTGATAGACAACAATAAACATAGACATAAAAAACAACTCTGGTCTGATAATAATAATGAACATCAACCTCAACTCTTCAGTCATGATAATGAATGGGATGAAGCAAATTACATAGCAGAAGACGCTATTAACTTTTTAGAAAATAATCCTGATTACTCTTATAAAGATATAGCTGTATTATACAGAACTAATTTTCAATCTCGAATATTTGAGTCTATCTTTGCCAATAAACAAATCCCCTATCAAGTTATTGGAAGCTTTAGTTTTTATGAACGTTCAGAGATTAAAGATTTACTTTCATTATTAAGGTATATTATCAATCCTGCTGATATGGAAGCTTGTTTCAGAATAATTAATATTCCTGTACGAGGTATTGGAAAAACTACTCTCGAATACCTACAAAATTACGCATTTGAAAACAATTATAATATCACTCAAGCTATACTTGAAGTTGATAACATAACATCCATTAAAAAGAAAGCAAATAATGCCATAAAACAATTCTCAAAACTAATGCAATCACTAAGAGAATTAATAACAAACAACCAAAAATCAGAAAAAACTCTTTCAGATTTAATCAAAGAAATCATTCGAAAATGCCATATTAAAGAACATTTCTCTCAATTAGACATCAAAAATATGACTGATAAAGTAGAAAATATAAATGAATTTATTAATGCAGCTTATGAATATGAAATTAGTTTCTTCGCAGAAAATCAAACTCAGCCATCTCTGATAGATTTTATAAATAATCTAAGCTTACAAAGTGATACTGACCAAATTAACAATAAATATGACAGTGTTAAACTTATGACCATCCACTGTGCCAAAGGTCTCGAATTTAACAATGTATATATTGCCGGAATCGAAGACGGTATCTTACCTCATATTATGTCATGCTATAGCGAAAAAGAAATCGAAGAAGAACGTCGCTTACTCTATGTCGCTATTACAAGAGCTAAAAATTATTTACAACTACATTATTCACATTCACGTAGAGTAGCCGGAACTGCTAAATATTCTAAAAAAAGTCGTTTTCTTAGAGAAATCAACATTGATTCAAATCTCAATGATAAATATTATAAAGAACTTTTTAATCCCACGACAAAAACTACTATTAACCCCATCAGTGAAACTAACGAAAATCAAATAGATAATAACTTAACTAAATTTTACGTAAATCAAGTTATATCACACGAAAAATATGGTAAAGGCACAATAATAACTATCGAAAATGGAGATAATGATTATAATCTAACTGTATCCTTCTTTTCAGGACAATTAAAAAAAGTAAAAGGAAAATGGGTAAAAAATGATGTTAAATAACCAAAAAACTCTAATTAATAATGTTTATTTTAAATCTCTTTTAATGCTAATTATTTACTTATCTGTTATATCTAACTTAAACGCAGATAAGTATGCCGGAGAAATCTTTAAAATGGGAGCAGGTGTGAGAAATTTCGCTCTCGGAAGAGTAGGATTAACAGATAACCAAAGTCCTGCGATAGCGTATTGGAATTCAGCTTTACTCGAATATAAAAAAGCAAATACATTCGAGATAATGCATGCTGAAGAATTTAGTGGTTTACTCAAATATGACACCGTTTCCGGTTCATTTGGTGATAATAACTCTATTGCCTTCACTCTTTCGAGAATAGCTGTCAACAATATATCATTAACTAAACTACCAAACCCGGACGAAGAAATCAGTGAAACCAACAGACCATATAAATATAAATCTGTAAATAATGCAGATTATATCCTATACGTAGGTTTTTCAAGACAATTGTGGAATATCCCAATTGGATTTTCTCCAAAAATTGTTTATCGAAATCTTGCCAATACTCCTGCTTATGGTTTTGGATTAGATATTTCAACTTTAATCAAATCAAGTGATAAATTATCTTTTGCTTTTAAAATTAGAGACATAATTCCATCACAAATATATTGGGATAATGGCACTAAAGAATCAGTAAACATTGGCTTTGATATTGAAACTAAAATTTCAAGTAATTTCTTATTCTTAGTTAGACATAACGACAAGGATGAATATCCTTTATCTCTTTATATTAATACAGAAATCAATACTGAAAATATAAGAGAAAATTCATTTTTAAATCTTGGAGAATTCAGTGTTGACCCTCATATTGGAGCTGAATTAAATGTTCATCAAAATCTAAGTTTTTTACTTGGTTATGATATAGAATACATTACAACAGGACTACAATTAAACTATAAAAAATTCTTACTTAATTATGCCTTTAAACAAAATACCGACCTTGACAACTCTCACAGATTTTCTATTGGTTATCAATTTAACTAACTATATTAAAAAAATAGATTTAAAGCTCAAAAACTCATAATAAAGAGTAATATTAACCAAGCAATATACAAGGGACCTCCAGGATGCTTTAAAGCATCTTGGAGGTCTCCTGTTTCTCCAATAATTAGTAGAACTTTACTTGCGATGAGCGAAGTGAATGTAAGTAAAAAACTGCAAATTCATATCATTGAGAACGATGTGAAGAAATCTCTTAGATATGCGAGCATCCTTGCTTGCACTTAAAACCTTAATTGACATATATTCAATATTTTATGAAACAACAAGCTGGAAGCTTGTAGAACAATTATTAAGCAGTAACATCATATATGCGGAGCATCATATAACAATATTATTCAACAGTCTTTCTAATTTCTTTTATTAAGAAAATATTGTCCTTTGTCAATGAATATCATAATTATCCAGGTCAAAAGAAAATAAATGATTGCAACCATAAAGAGAGGGAAAAATGCATCAAAAGTTCTACTTCTGATAATATCACCTGCTTTAGTTAGGTCTTCGACTGCAACATAACCAACAATAGAGGTCATCTTAACTAAAGAGATAAACTCTCCTTTAAAAACAGGGATAATTGATTTTGCAGCTTGAGGTATAATGATGCTAACAAAAGTATTTAATTTCGTGAAACCCAAAGCAATTCCTGCCTCATACTGTCCTCTGTCAACACCTGAGATACCGGATCGAAATATCTCTGATACATAAGCAGAGAAATATAAAGCAAAAGCCATTATTGCAACCACTACGGGATCAATTCTAACTTGAGCAAATACTACATAATACAAAATCATTAGCAACACTAAGGTAGGAGTACCTCTGATTATCGAGATATATGATTTTGAGAATACTTGCAAATATTTATTTTTTGACATTCGAAAATAACAAATAGCCGAACCCAATAAAGTACCAAATATACACGCTAAAATAGAGATAATAAATGTAATTTTTAAGCCATTTAAAATAAGTAAGTATCTTTTTTCTTGAATCAAATTACTATAATAACTATTTCTAAACTCATCAAACATTGAAAGCATAGTTGATTTTTTAGGTATAAACTCTGATTTTAAGGATAATACAGCAATACTATCATTAAAATATTCATCAGAAAAAGAGACTTGTTTTTGCCTTTCCTCGGTAACAGTTAATCCGGCAGCTATAATATCTACTTTCCCGGATACCAATGCAGGAATTAATGAAGTAAATTCTAATATTGAAACAGACAAATCATAATTTCTTTCTAAAGCAAACCTCTCTAATAATTCTATATCAAAACCTACTAATTTTTGATTAATATATGTCGAATATGGTAATCCTGCAACAACAATCCCAAGAGCTAAAGGTTTTATTTTTCCGGTAGGTTTTTCGATATCAACAGGTTTAATCTCTTCTTCAACTTTACCAACCCATCTATTTTCCATTTCATTATAAATTCCATTTAGTTTAATTTCATATAGAAAAGTATTAAATTCATCAAGTAAATCTGTTCGTTCCTTAGCAAAAGCAACTGAAATATCTTGAGGAAGAATATCCTCAGCTATTATATCTATGTAATCATTTAATCTTATTATATAATGAGCAAAGACTTTATCTAATAAGATTGCATCTACTTTTTTTGTTTTCAAAGACATTATTAAACTTGAAGTATCTGTAAATTTTTTTAAATTAATCTCAGGGTAATTATTCACCAAATAAGTGTCGTGAATTGTTCCTTCAAAAACTCCAATTGTTTTCCCAAAGAAATCTACCAGACACTCATCTCTTAGGACTTTACGAGAAAGATTATCTTTTAAAACCAAGACAGCATTCCTAAACATAAAATATTCATTTGAAAATAATACTTGCTTTTTTCTTTCTTCAGTAATAGCAAGACTATAAGCAATTAAATCTACTTTTTTAGATACTAAGGCATTAATTAAAGATGAAAAATTATAAGATATAATGTTAAGATGATATCCATACTCTTCAGCAAAACGATATAACATTTCAACTTCAAAACCTATAAATTCTCCATCAACATAAGCCAAAAAAGGCAAATTACCTGTAGAAACTCCTAAATTCAATTGTTTTTTGTTGTTTGTAAGCTTAAACTTAGGCATAATTGCAGTCTCGGCATCCTTTTCAAACCAGCGATTATACATCTCATCATAAATCCCATTAGTTTGTATTTTTTCTAAGAATAAATCAAATTCATTTTTTAAGTTTGAATTTTCTTTATGAAAACCAATACCAATAGGATTAGTAAAAAGAGATTCTGATAAAAAGGCAATTTCAGGATTATGTTTTACTATCAATTTAGCAGTTGTATTTGGTAACATTATGCCTTGTACCTTTTTGGCTTTTAATGCAGCAATCATATCAGACGGTGTTTGATATCTAAATACACTTATCTCAGGATAATTATCATTCAGATACCTATCTTGAATTGTACCCTCCATAACTCCAATCTTATGTTCAAGTAAATCTGTGAATGAATTTAATTTATTAATTTCATTTTTTGCAAAACATAAGGATATTAAAAACAAAAGGTTTATACAGAAAAAAATCCTTTTCATCACTTTAATTCCTTAAAGATATATTAATTTTATTATAATTATCTTCAAAGATATAATCAAAAGATTCACATAAATTCTTAATTAAACTTAAGCTAATTTCATCTTCTAATTCTTCACTTTCTAATAAATTATTCTCATCTCCAAAATATTTAAAATGAATATTTATAGTATTATGTTTTTCGCTAAACTCTATAATAAGCTCAATATTAAAAACATTAAAATAATTACTATAAATTGTTAATAGTTCTTCAATTACAAGAAGTGTACTATGAGTATTTCTCTTTGAAATAATGTGTTTTTCAAAAAAATATTCTATTTCTGCATTTAATTTATATAAATCATAGTTTGGAGTATTTATTGTAAAATGTAAATTACGAATTCTATTAATAAAAGATTTAGTTTTTTCATTTTTAGGATTATTAAAAATATCTTGAGGAGTACCTTCTTCATAGATAATACCTTCATCCATATAAAAGACTCTGGTAGAAACATCTTTTGCAAAGTCCATTTCGTGTGTCACAATAAGCATTGTCATCCCATTTTTAGCTAATCTCCTAATAACTGCCAAAACCTCACTTACCATAGTAGGATCTAAGGCTGATGTCGGCTCATCAAAAAGAATTATCTCAGGATTCATTGATAAACAACGGGCAATCGCAATTCTTTGTTTTTGTCCACCTGATAACTCATCAGCAAAAAAATCAGCTTTTTCTGCTAATCCTACCATTTTTAGCAAATCCATTGCCTTCTCTTTTGCCTCATTAAAGGGGATATTTAATAACTTTACAGGTCCTATTGTCAGATTTTCTAAAACAGTAAGATGAGAAAAAATATTAAAAGACTGAAAAACCATACCCATCTTTTGCCTAATCTTAGGAACGTCAGTTTTTTTATCCAAAATATCAATATTATCTATGAAGATTTTTCCGCCTGAAGGGGTCTCTAAAAGGTTAATGCATCTAAGAAAAGTACTCTTTCCTGTACCGGAAGGTCCAATAATTGAAATTATTTCACCTTGTTCAATTTTTGTATTAATATCTTTTAATACTGTTAAATTTCCAAATTTTTTTGACAGTCCTTCAATTCTTATCATTTATGTTTCCTTTTTTGTTTAGGGTCTGAAATAACTTCTAAATATGTTAGAGAGAAAATTAGTATCCATGAAATTAAAAAATATAATACAGCAACCATTATCAACGGAAAAAACGCATCAAAAGTTCTGCTCCTAATAATATCACCTGCTTTAGTAAGATCTTCAACAGCTATATAACCAACAATAGAAGTCATTTTTACTAAAGATATAATTTCGCCCTTATAAACAGGTAAAATTGACTTTATTGCTTGCGGTAAAACAATATAAATAAAAGTTTTTATCTTTGAAAATCCTAAAGCAATACCGGCCTCAGTCTGACCAAAATCAACGCCTTGAATCCCTGTTCTAAATATTTCCGAAACATAAGCTGCAAGATTCAACCCAAATGCAAATATAGCAAAATAAATAGGGTTTATATTAATCGATGCAAATACTACATAATAAACTATCATTAACAATACTAAAACAGGAGTACCCCTTAATAAAGAAATAAATAATTTTGCAATCATATTCAACATTGAGCTTTTTGACATTTTGAAATAACATATTAGTCCACCAAGAATAGTTCCAAAGATTGTTGCAAAAAAGGATATTAAAAATGTTACTTTTAAACCGCTAATTACTAATTTATACCTATTTTCATTAATTACATTTTGATAAAAACTATCTTTAAACTTACTTATAAAAGTCAATTTTATACTATTTGTTTTATTTACAGTTGAAGAATCACCAATATACTTATTTAAGCTTAACATTGCTGTTTTAAACATTGCGTACTCATCAGAAAAATTAATTTGTTTTGCTCTTTCTTTTGTGATGGCAATTCCATCTGCTATCATATCTACCTTACCTGAGGCTAATGCATTCACCAAAGAACCAAACTCCATAGTAGTAATAGTAAGATCATACCCGCCATATTTTGCAAATCGTTTTATCATTTCAATATCAAAACCGACATAATCATTATTCATATAAGCAACATAAGGTAAATCAGCAACAGCTACACCAAGATTTAATTTTTTCTCTGTATTAACTTTTTCAAAGTTTGGCATTTTAGCAAGTTCCGAATCACTCACAAACCATCGTGTAAACATTTCATCATAAACGCCGGTATTTTTAATAACTTTTAAAAAATCATTAAACTCACTAAGAAGTGATAGATTCTTTTTATTAAATCCTATTCCTAAGGGTGATGAAAGAATGTCATCTGTTACCATTCCTAATTCCGGATTGTCTTTCAACAATAATAAAGCTGAAGAATAATCTAATAAAACTGCATAAGTTTTTTCTGTTTTAAGCGATAAAATCATATCCGCAGCTGAATTATATCTTAATATGTGTATTTCAGGATAATTAGTTGATAAAAAAAGATCGTGAACAGTGCCTTCATAAATTCCAACACCGAATCCATTTAAATCATCCAAGCTATTTATTCTTTGAATAGATATACTATCTTCTGATACACAACTCAATAAAAACAAACTTAAAAAAATAGCTAATACTACACTTTTATTCATCTTTTTAAACATAAATCAACTTTTTTATATTTTTCAATTTACACCTCTTATTTTAAATAAAAAACATTTAATGATTATGTCAAGAATTTTTTATTAATAATAGGTTATCTTTACTAATTTTTATTGAATGCTATTGAATAATCT
>JALNXV010000126.1 GCA_023230175.1 Candidatus Cloacimonadota bacterium | reverse complement strand
ACTGATATATCACGAATTTTCATAATAACATAATCCCACTTTCTAAGATAAATGTCAAAAAATAATACTTTTGACTAGGACTCTGATTCGAACCAGTTTTAGCTAATAGGATACAACAAAAACAGGCCTCAGCCTGTCTTTATTATTCCTAATGATGCTTGCGTTTTTCCAAAAACGGTAGTAGTGCTCGGGGTCGTAGACAAAGTTCGAAATAGTGTGGCTAAAATTAGATAAGAATTGAAGGCTTTATCCATCCTCTAATAAATAAGGTCATTATTTTTAGTAAAATTGAAATAACACTGGAATACTATTTTGCAACAAAGTAACCATACTTTTGCTCACTATTTGCGCTCTAATGCCCAACAACTACGTGCCTATCGCACATGTATTCGATGACATTAGGATTGTGCGAAATAAATATATAAGTTAATAAATATTTCGTTTGTATCTCTTTAATGATATTTAAAATATTCTTTTGAGATGTAACATCCAGAGAAGATGTTGGTTCATCAAAGATAATTATATCAGGCTGATTTAATAGGGCCCGAATTATGGCAATTTTTTGTTTCTGTCCGCCACTAAGTTGCGACGGGATTTTATGTAGCGTATCCTCTGGCAAACCAAAAGACTTAATATATTCAAGTAAGAAGCTTTCGCTATATCTTTTACTTTTACTTATAATACAATTTTCATTCAATGAATCTTGAATTGATCTATAAGGATTAATGGATGAATTAGGATTTTGAAATACCATTTCAATTCGCGTCTTATTATCAATTTTGATTGTGCCGCAGTCAGCTTTGTAAATACCGCAAATTAATTTACATATAGTACTTTTGCCACTCCCCGTCCGCCCAATCAATCCAAAGGATTCTCCTCTAGCGATAGCAAAAGACGTATTATTGATGACTTTTTTTCCAGAAAAAGTCTTGCTAACATTACTAAATTCTATTAATTTAGTTATAGGACTAGTATTTTTAGAGTTGTTATTTCGATGTAATAAAGCATCATTATACAATGAAATTGCGTACTCATTTTTAAAGTCAAATGTGTTAAAACTATTACGTGAGCAAGATTCGATATTATGTCCGTTTCTCATAATAATTATTTTATCGGAAATTCTGGCCGCTAATAAAATATTGTGAGTTATGAAAATAATTGTCATCTTCTTATAACTACATAAATACTGAATAATTTTTAATATTTCTTCTTGACTTAATATATCCAATGAAGATGTTGGTTCATCCAAAATTAAAACATCAGGCTCTTGTATTATGCTTAATGCGAAATTTATTTTTTGATTTGTTCCTCCGCTTAATTCCGCAGGATAACTTTGAAGTATTCGGTGACAATCAATAAGTCCAACCAATTTTAAGACAGAACAAGCTTTATTATAAATAAATTTATAATTTTCCTGCTTGTATTTCTCTTTTAACACATATTTCATTTGACTCCAAATTTTAAGAGTTGGATTGAGTGATGCAAAAGAATCTTGAAAAGTTAAACCTATTTTTTTACCTCTAACTTTTGATAAATCGGATTTTTTTAAGGATAAAACATCAGTGCCATCAATTAATATCTCGCCATTTTTAATCGCGCTAGCAGGAAGCAGGCCAGCAATTGCCTTGGCCAAAGTAGTTTTTCCGCAGCCGGATTCTCCAATTATTGAAACTACTTCGTTGCCAGCCAGATCAAAATTTACATCTTCTAAAATGTAATTTTTATAATTTTCATATTTTACCGATAGATTAGTAACGGAAAGTTTATTATTCATAAATTTTCTATTTTATTTTCAAATTTGAGTAATTCACCTAGAATATTAAATAATAAAATTACTATAAACAATGTTGCAGCAGGAAATAGTAATAAATGCGGGTAAGTTCTGATATATTTAGCTCCTTCGTATATCATAATTCCTAAACTCGGGTTTGGTGGTTGAATGCCAATTCCTATATAGCTCAAAAAAGCCTCCAAAAAAATAACTGATGATATTTTTTGAGCAGTAGTTGTAATAGCAATTCTTCGAATACCAGGTAAAATATGAAAAATAAATATATGGCCAAACCGTGCATTTTTTAGTTCAGAATATAAGACATAATCATTATTTGCTATTTTTTTTGTTTCATTTTTTATTATGCGAGCAATTTTTACCCAGGATAAGATAATTACGGTTGCAATTATTCCAAAAATACCTCCATCGAAAAATTTGATATCTAAACCAGAGATTACAACCATTATCAAAATAGCCAAAAGAAATTCTGGTGTACTTTCAAAAATATTCATTATGCTTGTCATTATCTTTTCAACGGTAACAGATGAATACCCAGCATAGGCTCCATAAATAATACCAAATAACATACTAATAGGTATGGAACATATTACAATAATAAATGAATTTCTAATTGCATAGCATATTCTAACAAACATATCCCTTCCCAAATAATCATTACCTAAAATATATAATTCAGATGGCTTTGCATATTTAAGAGCTGCATTTTGTTCATAGATATTATTCTCGAAAAAAAACGGTATAGCGAAAGAAGCAATAAATAAAGTTATTATTACTATTAAAATTAAAATAATTGGTAATTTATTTTTCATCGATTTTCAATTCTTTTGCCCTTATAGTTATTAACAGATACAAAAACATTGGCAATAAAATTAGTTGATATTAAAATAACAGCATAAAACAAAGTTAACCCCATAACTACGGGGTAGTCACGATTGTTTATGCTATAAATAAAATATCTTCCCAACCCAGGAATGTTAAATATTGTTTCTACAATAAAACTTCCAGTCAGTAAGCTTGCAGTTAAAGGTCCCATATATGAAATAACGGGAGTTATGGCGTTTTTTAGAATATAAGAAAACCATATCCTTATTTCGTTTAAGCCTCTTGCCTTAGCTGCAAACACATAATCACTGCTCTTTATTCCAGCGATACTTTCTGAAAGCAATCTAGCAATAAACGTGGTCGGATATATGCTAAGTGCAATGATTGGTAATATAAAATTAATCCAATTTGCCGACCACAAGATCGGAAATAAGTTAAACTTAACACAAAAATAATATTGCAAAAAAACAGCAATAATAAACGTTGGCAAACTAATCAATAAAATAATAATTATGAAAAATATATTTTTTATGCTTTTACTATTGCTTGATATGTAGCCAATGAATACACCAACAATAAATGACGATATTAGGGAGGTTAAACCCAATATGGCAGAGATGGGAAAATATTTTGCAATAATTTCATTTACGCTAAGGCCATCATATATAAAAGAATTACCAAAATCAAAAGAAAAAGTGCTTTTAAGCATGAGAAAATATCGAGTTGAAATATGTTCATCAAGTCCATATTTTTCTTTGATATTTGCTATAATATTTGCGCTTTTTATTAAATCTGTATCATATATATTACCTGGAACTAGTTCAAACAAAAAAAAAGTTATCGTGCTTATAATGAATATAGATATAATAAAAATTACAAGATTATAAATTATTCTTTTTATCATTTTGATATGTAATTAATGCATCCGATTAAATTTATTTACAAAAAGTCGCCCCTCGCGATTTGCATAAACGTAATTATACGATCAATTAATCTTTAATAATTTTTGCATGCACAAAAGATAGTCTTCCTGCCGTATCATGTGTATATCCTTCAACACTACCGTTTTCAATATAGCTCATTTGGTTAATGTATAATGGAATTACTGGGTAATCTTTCATCAAAATATTTTCAGCTTGATTGACCAATTCAAATTTTGTCTTTACATCAGATTCAGTTATAATTTTTGTATACAGGTCATCGTATAAAACGTTTGAATAATGCGCATAATTACTTGAATCTTTTGTCCTTAGGGAATATAGAAAAACTGAAATATCTGGGTACTCAGCCAACAAATTAACAGGCGTGAAATCATAATCACCCGAGTTACGCTGAGCCACCATTATTTTTTTGTCTAGAGAAACAATTTTTACATCAACTCCTATTTTTGCCAGTTGATTTTTAAATATCTCGGCATTTGCTACATTGTACCCAATAGTATTACATAGATAAGTTAGAGTTGGGATTCCCTTACCATCGGCGTATCCTGCTTCAGCTAATAATTTATTTGCGCGCTCTATGTCTGGCGTACTTTCAAAATATTTGTTAGTGTAAATTTCTCGATAATCCATTCCTGTGTCTGGCATACGAAATCCTGAAGGAATAAAATATTGCATTGGAAAATTTCCCTGTCCAACAAGTGAAACCATATTATCGCGGTCTAAGGCGATATTTATAGCTTCTCTGACGCGAACATCTTTGAAAATTTCTTTATTTAAATTAAACTCAACCAATCTAGTGTAAACGAAATCAGCATATTTTATTTCAGCTATTTGAGCCATCTCGTCAGGCTTAAGGGTGTATTCGATAAAATCTAGTTCTCCGGTTTCATAGGCATTAATAATTGTAGTGGCGTCGGCCATGAGAAGAAAATTAATATTTGGAATGTAAACGCTATTACTGTCCCAATAATTATTATTTTTCTCGATCAATAAATTTGTGTCGTGTTGCCATTCCTTAAGTTTGTAAGCGCCATTAGTTATATAAGTAGCAACATCTTGAGTCCATTTATCACCATGGTCTTTAATAATATTTGATTTAATAGGATAATACCCTGCTAAGGTTGTTAAACTGAGAAAATATGAACAAGGATTCTCTAAATTAACTTCTAAGGTATAAGGATCGATAACATTAATACCAACTTGAGATGCGTCCACTCTACCAGCATTATAACTTTCAGCGTTCTTAATATAATAAAGATAATAAGCGAATGAAGAAGCGGTCTCGGGATTAAGTGTTCTAAGCCAAGCGTACTTAAAATCTTCTGCAGTAACATTTGATCCGTCCGACCATTGTGCGTTATTGCGTAAATAAAAAGTAAACTTAGTGTAATCTTCGTTTGCAACCCAACTCGTAGCTACACCTGGCACAAAATTGCCATTTTTGTCGAAATTAACGAGTCCTTCAAATAAATTTGTAAGAACAGAACATGCATCCATCGACAAACATTTTGCTGGGTCAATACTGACTGGTTCAACTGATACTGAAACGTTTAAAGTGTTTTTTGTTAACGGTTCTTGATTTTTTTGCTTATTGTAAGAACATCCTGACAAGAAAAACATGGCTAAAATAATTACTGGAATTAAAATTGCTTTTTTCATAATTTAATAAATTTAATAAATTTTTTTAATTATATTAAAACTGCCTTAATTCTTCTTATACCGGCCGAGGATGATTCCTCTTTCTGAATTTTAAAATGTCCCATGACACCCGTATGATCAACATGAGGTCCTCCACAAATTTCTCTACTAAACACTACTCCGTTTTTTGAAACAGTATAAACATTTACTTTTTCGCCATATTTATCGTCAAAAACACCCATTGCGCCACTAGCTTTAGCCTCGCTAAGAGACATCTCTTGTCGAAGTACGTCGGCGTCAACCAAAATTGCCTCATTTACGAAGTTTTCAACTTCTTTTATCTGATCATCAGTCATTTTTTCTATATGTGTAAAATCAAAACGGAGTCTTTCAGCCGTGATATTAGAACCTTTTTGAAAAACACCGTCACCTAAAACTTTGCGCAAGCCAGATAGCATTAAATGAGCAGCTGTATGCAATTTTGTCGTTTCCACATTACTATCCGCTAAACCACCCTTAAACAATCCAGCTGAAGCAGTTCGGGAAAGTTCTTGATGTTTTTTAAATTCCTCATTAAAAATTTGAATAATTTTTTCTTCTCCAAATTTTTTAAAATTTCTATTCTTCAATTCCTCTAAAATCAATTCCAGCGGAAATCCATGCGTTTGATATAAATCGAAAATTCTTTTGGCAAAAATTTGAGTATCCTCTTGATAATCAATTCCCTCAGAAATAGTCACTGGCAAATTATTAATTGTTTTATTAAGTATCTCTAATCCTTTAATAAGCGTTCCCCTGAATTTTTTTTCCTCATTTTCCAACTCTATAAAAATTGTATTTCTATTTTCTTCCAATTTCTTATATTGCTCTTTATATATCTCAATAACAACTTCTGAAATTAGTTTAGTAAAATTATTTTCTATCCCTAACAGAAGACTATAGCGAATAGCTCGTCGAATTAGACGGCGCAATACATAACCCTGTTGTGTATTACTTGGCACCACTCCATCCGCAATTAAAAATGTAGCTGCTTTTAAATGATCGGTAATTACCCTCATATCATAGATACCGGCTGATTCGCCATATTTTTTACCTGATATCTCTTCTATTTTATTGATAATTGGCATAAACAAATCCGTCTTGAAAATATCTGGATCACCATTTTTAGCTGCTAATATTCTTTCCAATCCTCCGCCAAAATCAATATTTCCCTTTGGCAACAACTCAAAACCTTTTTCTGTTTTCACGTATTGCATGAAAACATTATTGCCAATTTCCAAAAATCGCCCACAATCACAATTTACGTGACATAGCTGTTCTTTAAATTCGGAATTTTCATGTAACTTTAGTTCAGCGCCAAAATCCCAAAATATTTCACTGTCTGGTCCGCCTGGTTCACCTAATGGCATATTGGCCGGTACGCCAGAACGTGACCACCAATTTTTTTCAACAGCATAATAAAAAATTCTACCATTTTGCATGCCGTTTTTCTCTGAAAAATCAATAGCCTCAGAGTTAATCCCTGCGCTACTAAATAATTCTTGCCAAGTATTTACAGCTTCATTATCACGTGGAATTTTTAAAGTTTCATATCCTCTAAAGACTGTAACGTAAAGATTTTTAGGATTAAGTCCGACTTCTTTAGTCAGAAATTCAAACATCCATCTAATCTGCTCTTTTTTAAAATAATCACCAAGTGACCAATTTCCAAGCATTTCAAACATGGTCGTATGTCTATTGTCGCCAATTTCCTCAATATCCACTGCTCGAAAACATTTCTGAGAATCAACAATTCTAGTTCCCATAGGATGTATTTCGCCTAATAAATACGGCACCATCGGTTGCATACCAGAACTTGTAAATAGTGTTGTTGGGTCATTTTCAGGAATTAAAGAAGCCGAAGGGATAATAGTGTGCCCCTTCGATTTAAAAAATTCCAGATATTTTTCTCGTAGTTCCTGTCCTGTCATATTGTTTAATAATTTCTTTATTTTTTCTACAATTTTTTTATTTAATTTATAGCTTATCTTCCTGATACTATAATAACGAAGTTAAACGGTTTTGTAAATTAATATTTATGAAATTTCTGAGCATTTCATGCGAATTAACTTTACAAATTAATAACTATATTTGTCAATTTCAGTCAACATATAGCCTCCGTTCTACTTTCATTTTGAAATAAATATTAAAAAAGGAGCGGTTTTAATTCCCGCTCCTCTAAGTACGCATTATTTTCTGCTTCTTTGTCTTTGCTCTTCTAGCAGGAAATTAAATCTTTCTTTATCAACCGTCATTCCTTTATTGCCAGCGATTTCGCATATTAAATCAATTGGGAACCCGAGAGTATCCTGTAATTTAAAGGCATCGTCGCCTGAAATAACTGCTGATGTAGATGATTTTATAATCCTATCTAATTCTCTTAAACCTTTACTTAGAACTTTATTAAATGAAGTTATTTCTGAAAATATTACATTTTTAATAAAATCTTCTCCATCTTTTAACTCTGGGTAGCGACAAGAATATTCGCGAATAACAACTTGAGAAACGTCCCAAAATAATTGGCAATCAACTTCCAGTATTGTTAAATACAACAAAGCTCTTCGCATAATCCTTCTTAAAACATATTCTCTTTTTGTTTTTCCAGGAATTATACCGTCTGCTAACATGAATACAGAAGCTCTAACGTGATCAGCAATAATTCTAATTTCTCGTTTATTTTTATTAATATCAATTTTGTTTGTCAAAACTTCAATCAATGGAATAAACAAGTCAGTTTCATATACTGATTCAACCCCCTGAAGAATCATGGCGAATCTTTCCAAGCCAGCGCCAGCATCAACACAATTCATTGGAAGCTTAGTTAAACTTCCATCTTCATGCATAAAATACTGCATAAACACACCAACGTTCCAAATTTCCAAGAATCTACCACATTCGCATTCAGGACCGCAGTCAACTTTTCCGCAACCGTTTTTAATTCCACGATCAAATATAATTTCTGTACATGGCCCACATGGTCCAGTGTCGCTTGTTGGTCCCCAAAAATTAGAATCAGCATCTAATAAGATTATTCTATCTTTAGGAAGATAATTTAACCAAATTTCAAATGATTCCATGTCAGCTGAAATTCCGGGCAACGATTTATCGCCACCAAAAACGGTTACTATAATTTTTGAAGTATCAATTTGGAAGACGTCTTTAATGAGTCGCCATCCGAATTCAATTGCTTCTTTTTTAGAATAATCACCGATAGACCAATTACCAAGCATCTCAAAAAAAGTTAAGTGGTGAGGATCGCCGACGCTATTAATATCAATTGTGCGGACACACTTTTGAATATTACACATTCTTTTACTAGGAGGAATACTTTCCCCTGTAAAATAATCCTTAAGCGGTGCCATGCCAGAATTGATAATAAGCAACGTGGGGTCATTTTGAGGAATCAAGGATAAATTTTCAATTTCCATGTGTCCATTTTTTTTGAAGAAGTTCAGAAAGTCTTCCCTTACATCATTAGCTTTAAATTTCATTATATTCTCCTTTCTTATTAGTTTTAATTTCGGGATTTATTTTTTAATGTACTGCCTATATTAAATCACATATTTATAATTAAGTCAATACTTAACAAAAAAAATAGACTAAAATTAGTCTATTTTTTATACATGCTCGGGGACAGAGATTCGAACTCCGATAAACAGGACCAGAACCTGTTGTCCTACCATTAGACGATCCCCGAAGAACGATATTATTTAATCATATCTTGGCCGGCTTGGCAAGAGCCCGTTT
>JALNXV010000125.1 GCA_023230175.1 Candidatus Cloacimonadota bacterium | reverse complement strand
TTAAGTGCAAGCAAGGATGCTCGCACAACAGTAGTTTTTGGATAGCAATATTTCACAAAATTTAAAGGTTTTAATATTTTAACGAGAATTCTGATTTATTCCTTGACATATTTAATAAATAAAATATTGTATATTTAAGAAGTATAATTAGGGGTATTACTATGTTTAAGAAAAACTTATTAATCATTATTTTATTATTATTTATAGTAAATATGTATTCAAATGAGAGAATTTCAGGTGAATTTATTATTAAGTTGCATAGTGATTTATCAAGTGAATTTATTAAGAAATATTCTCAATATGAATTAAAAGTTGAAAGAGAATTATCAGCACGTTTCAATATCTATCTTTGCACTTTTAATTATAAAAATATTGATGAAGATTTTTTACTTGGAATCATAAGAGAAGATAAGGATGTTCATTTAGCTCAGTATAATCATAAGGTAGAACTTAGAGAACAAATACCAAATGATACAAGATTTAATGAGCAATGGGCACTAAAAAATACCGGACAAGGAACAGGCACAGAGGGTGCAGATATAAAGGCTACTTATGCATGGCAATATACAGAAGATATTCCTGAAAGAAATAATAGAGAAATTGTGATAGCCGTTATTGATAATGGTTTTGCATTGAATCATCCTGATATAAATTGGTGGCATAATGTAAATGAAGTAGCCGGCAATGGTATTGATGATGATGGTAACGGTTATATTGATGATAATAGAGGATGGAATGTATATAATAATAACAATAACCTTCCGGTAGCAACTCATGGAACTCATGTAAGTGGTATAGTTGGAGCCATTGGAAATAATGAACTTGGGGTAAGTGGTGTTTCGTGGGATTTAAAAGTAATGCCCATAGCAGGTTCTTCTTCTAGTGAAGCAACAGTAGTAGCTGCTTATAATTATGCATTAGAAAATAGGATTATTTATAATGAAAGTAACGGACAGAATGGTGCTTATGTTGTAGCGACTAATTCTTCTTTTGGAGTTGATTTTGGTAATCCGGTAAATTATCCAATTTGGGGTGAAATGTATAATTTAATGGGTGAAGCCGGAATTCTTTCAGCTGTTGCTACTATGAATATGAATGCTAATGTGGATCAAGTTGGAGATATACCGACAAGTTTTACTTCTTCATATCTTATTACTGTTACTAATACAACTAATACGGATAATAAAAATAATGGTGCAGCTTATGGCTTGACAACAATAGATTTAGGTGCTCCGGGGACATCTGTGTTATCAACAGTCCCTTTGGGTTTAGGTTATGCAAATAATACTGGTACGTCAATGGCCACTCCTCATGTATCCGGCGTAATTGGACTTATGTATAAAGTTTCAAATGAAGAATTATTACAACTTTATGACGAAAATCCTGAGCAATTAGCTTTAATTTTTAGAGAAATCATTTTATCAGGTGTTGATCCGATTCCTTCTTTAGATGGAATAACTGTAACCGGTGGTAGATTAAATGCTTATAGACCGGTCTTGGATGTATTAGCCTTAAATCATCCTGATGAAAATCATAAATCATTATTTTTTTCAGAATA
The DNA here is from genome assembly GCA_023230175.1 of Candidatus Cloacimonadota bacterium. Classification (GTDB taxonomy): domain Bacteria; phylum Cloacimonadota; class Cloacimonadia; order Cloacimonadales; family WRIO01; genus JALNXV01. The sequence continues at coordinate 7,459 of JALNXV010000125.1, read as the reverse complement.
TATTGATGGTTCAGAGCATAATAAAGCTTTAGAGATTTTTAATCCATATAGTTATGATATTGATTTATCCGGCTTTTGTGTTAGATTGGGAGAAGGAGAAAATGTATGGGGGGATTCTCTTAACTTAAATGGAGTGCTTGAATCTAACCAAACATTAGTTATTTATCATCCTGAAGCAAGTATAGAAATTCAAACCTTAGGTGATGTTGCTTCAGAAGTATGCTTTTTTAATGGAGATGATTCTATTGGTCTTTTTTATGAAAATCAGCTTATTGATACTATTGGCAATAATTTAGATATTTCTGAAAATGGGTGGGGTGTAGCAGGTATATTAAATGCTACTGTAAATCATACCTTGGTTCGTAAAAATTCTATTTTTAAAGGTAATACAAATTGGGAGGAACAGTCCGGAAATTATTTAGAAGATTCTGAGTGGATAATATATGATTTAGATACTTTTGATTATCTTGGTATTCATTCGTATTTTGAAAATATGGTAGCAACACCAATTATTAGTCCGGGTAGTGGGTTATATATTGATTCAATTTCTATCTCTATCGTATGTGCTACTGAAAATTCTTCAATATATTATACTCTTGATAATACTATACCTGATGAAACATCAAATCTTTATACAAGTTCATTTTTGGTATATGAAAATACTATCTTAAAAGCAATAGCTTACTCTGATTCACTTGAGCCGAGTGAAATAATTACTTCACATTATGAATTTCCAGTGCCTATAGATAATCTTGCAGAATTACGTGCTTCTGTTTCCGGAGATGAAACTTTGTATTCGTTATCTGAAGAAGTAATTGTAAGTTATGCAGATAGTATTCAATTATATGTTCAAGATACTGAAGCAGGAATTTTTATTGAAAACACAGATGGAATAGTGACAAATATTTATAATATTGGTGATGGGATAACCGGTTTAATTGGTAATATTGAAAATTATGAAGGTTTAATAAAATTTATCCCTTATATTGATTTTGGAGAGCCAAGTTCGACAGGAAATGAAATAATTCCTATTCAAACTTCATTGGAAGAAATGAATTCTTTCCCACAACTTTATCAAGCAATGTTAGTTAAAGTAGATAGTCTCGAATTTCTACAAGAAGGAAATTTTGTAGATAGTTTGTATTATGGATTGTATGACGGGTCTTTTGAACACAATTTTAAAGCAATTTCGGAAAATTCAGATTATATAGGAACTGCTATCCCAAGCTCTCTTGTCAATATTACGGGTATTAGATCTATTAATTCAACAGATTTATATATTTCATCAAGAAAACTATCAGATTTTGAGATTATCCCCGAAGATATAATTTTACCTCCAAGAAATTTAAAAGCTACTGTATTTGATGGTAATTTTTTAACTTTATCTTGGGATGAACCCGATAGTTTAACTACAGCCCGTGTCTTAATTGGTTATAATGTGTATAAAAATAATATACTTTTAACCGAAACACCAATATTAGAATTAAACTACACAGAATCTGATTTGCTTGAAGGTGAGTATTCTTATGCTGTAACTGCAGTCTATAATCAAGAAGAATCAACATCAATAATGGCTGAAATCTTTATTGGAGATTATGTTATTGAAGACTTCCCTTATAATGAAGGTTTTGAAAGTATATATTTCCCACCCAAAGGTTGGATAATTAGAGATAGTGATAATGATGGTGTTTATTGGTTTGGTTTTTCCGGTGATGAAGTAGCTTATGAAGGTATTACCTGTGCTGTAAGCGTTTCAAGGTTAGATAATGGAGAAATCTTAACTCCTGATAATTGGCTTATATTACCTAAACTTGGTGTTTCAGAATCTAATAATATACAATCTTTTGAGCTTAATTATTGGATAACAAGTCAACCTGAAACAGCACAAGAATATTATTCTGTAATGGTATCAACAACTGATAATCAAGAATCAAGTTTTGAACCTTTTTTTAGCGAAATTGTTAATAATAACTCTTGGATTTCAAGAAGTATTGAATTAAGTTCAGAAGTTAAATATATTGCTTTTAGACATCATAACGTTACCGATCAGGCATATTTGAAGATTGATGATATTCAAGTTGAGTTACATACTTCTGAAAATGATATTAATGTTATACCTTATATTACAAAATTGATTAGCAACTATCCTAATCCTTTTAACCCCATAACAACAATATCTTATACAATTGGTGAGCCGGGCAATGTCTTATTAGAGATATATAATATTAAAGGACAAAAGATAAAAGAACTTGTTAATGAAAATCATAAACCGGGTGATTATCAAGTTATCTGGAATGCTAAAGATAATTCTAATAACTCTGTTGGAAACGGTATATACTTATATAGAATAAAATCAGGGACTTACACTTCAACAAAGAAAATGATTTTATTGAAATAATTTTTTTTCTATGATGTGTTTAATTTTAATATTATAAATTAACAGATGTAAGGAATATTAATTGAAATACCATCATTTTATACGCTTTCTACAAACCGGAAGAGGCTGTCTCAAAACTACTGTTGTGCGAGCATCTTGCTTGCACTCAAAACCTTAAGCAATAGGTACAATATTTTATGAAACTACAAGCTGGAAGCTGATAGAACAGTGTTTGATGTTATTCAACAGCCTTTAGTAATATATTGTAGTTATGATAAATGATTGGAGGATGATTTAAAATATGTTTTTGATGTTTGTATTAATAGTAATGTTGATTGATTTACTAATTCCTTTTTTAATTGCTATACCATATAAGAATTATAATTATACTCAAACTGTAATGAGTGTTTTAGGATGTAAGCGAAGCCCATTAGGAACATTATACAATTTTTGGATGATTATTTCCGGATGTACAATTACTTTGTTTGGGTATTATATTTTTGAATATTATTCTTATATTTATAATGGTTTAGCTATTACGTTATTGATAATGTTTATCTTGTATGGTATAGGTGATGAGGTTATATCAGGTATATTCCCTATTAATGAACAAAAAGATAATGTTACTCTTTTTACAAAAATACACGGAGTCGGGTCAGTATTAGGCTTTATATCATTACAGGTTGCCCCTTTTCTTTTATCTATTTTACAATTTAGAAAGAATCAACCAATTTTTGGTATTTTGAGTCTTGTGTTTTTTGTTTTAAGCTTAATTTCATTTGTGTTTTTTGTTTTAGGAGAAAACCAAAAATTTAAAAATACCATATTTGCATTATCTGGTCTTTGGCAAAGAATGATTTGTGCATTGAGCTATGCTCCTTTTATGATTTGGATAATAGTAAGATTTTTGGGATAATTAATTTTTAATATTTTTTGCTAAATTACTAAAATTACTTGACGAGAAATAGTTTATAAATATTATAAATTTCAGTTAAGTTTAAAGGATGTATAGTGTTAATTTGTAATTAGATTTTGATATTGATATCGTAATATTTCATTATTTTTACGATTTTAGATTAATAGTTTTAAATTAGAGGAGATAACTAATATGTATGAAGTGAAATTAGTATTGAGGCAAAAGAGTAAATTGATTGGTTTTGTATTGCACACAACGTTTATTGAGAATCGTCAAGCAAATGATATCCCACCTTTTTTTCATAATATTATGCAAGAAAATAGCTTTGAATCTATACCAAATAGATTAAATAAAAATCAAATATGTTTGTTTGATAAGAAACCTGATTCACCTAATTTTAATTATTATATGGGCGTAGAAGTTGAAAGTAATGATTTGATATCTAATGATATGAAAGCTTTTTCTATACCTGAAGGGAATTATGCAACAACTTCATTTATTAAGACCGGGAATTTAGATGTTTTGCAGGCTTTAAAATTTATTATGGATAAATGGATTCCTGAAAATAATCTAAAGCAAAATCAAACACTCCCTGTATTTGTTGAATATGATAATGAGTTTATTACTAAATATAAATCTGATGGTTATGCAAGTAAACCTATTGCAAAATTATTTGTCCCTGTTATTTGAATATATAAATGAGAATAATAAGAAGGCTATTGAATAGTTTGACGTTTTGTTTAATATATTTTTGATAGTAAGAGACTTATTAATTGATATCTTTATGGTTAAGGTGTTTTTGAAATATTTAAGTATGTTTGTAAGAATTATTTTACAGCTTTTTAGTGTATAATCTCATATTAAGGAGTTTTTAAATGTATGAAATCAATGATGATCAATGTCTTTTTTCTTCTTCAATTAGTGTAAATTATGATAAATGTTTTATTCCAATTGCTCAGAATTTTGTTGAAGGTGTATGTAAGTTAGCAGGTGCAAATGGAAAAGAATGTAGCCAGATAATTTTGTTATTGGAAGAGTGTTTAGTATATGTAATTAATAAATTTATTGATAGTAAGATGCTTGCTCATATTAATATTCTTGTCAAGGTTATTGAAGATAAGGGTATATATTTTGAAATTATTGATATTGGGCCTCCTGTTCATGAGAGTTTAATACCTACTTTTGACTTTTTAGATGAGAAATCAGAAGATGGTTTATGGTATAAATTAGTAAAAGAGTTATCTGATGATTTTTCTTTTGTTAATCAGTTTAATTCCGGATGGTTAATCAAGATTTATAAAAAAATTGAGATTATTAATTTTAAAAAATCCCTTTTGCCCGATGTTTATAATAGAGAACAAACCCAAGGTAAAAAAACTATTCGTTCCGCAACTGATAAAGATATTCCTGAAATAATCAATCTTGTATATATGACTTATAGATATACATACTGGTTTAGAGATTTATATGATATTGATAGTCTGAAACTTTTAATGGAACAAAAAGTATATGACATTACAGTTATAGATCATGGAGATAAGGTTATCGGAGCTTTTATTTTAAAATACCCCTATGATAATAAGTTATCAGCAGAATTAGGTTCAGCAATGATTTTACCGGAGTATCGGAGTAGTACAGCCGGTATGCTTTTAATGAAAAGTGTTGATGAATATTTAAAAAGTAATCCATATAATTGTGATTATTTTATGGCAAGTGCTGTAACGAGTCATATTATTTCACAAAAAATGTTGTCCAGAGTTTATAATGGATTTAAGCCATGGTTAATATTTGTTAATATGATGCCCAATGCTAATTTTATTGGGATTTCAACTGAAAATGAGTATAGAGAGTCCGGTTTATATACTTATCATTTAAATAGAAATATGGATGTTCAATATATGTATTTAACTTCAGAAAAGCATAAATCTATTATATCTGATATCCTTGAAAACGCTAAATGTGACATCAACATTGTTGTTGAATATGGAGATTTACCCGAAGTTGAGACTGAACTTAACTGTGAATTTAACAAATCCTTGCAAAATGCTACCATTTCAATAAATAAATTAGGGAATGATTGGTATTCAATCTTAATGAATCGAATTTTTACTGCAATGATTTCCGGAATAGAAAGTATATTGCTTACGATTCCAACCGTACAAGCTTTTTCTGAAGATATGGAACAGAAGTTAATAGAGCTGAATTTTATTTTTTGCGGAATATTACCAAGAACAAAAAATAATCTTGATATTGCTTATTTTTTTTCAACAAAGGATGTAGGATTTTCAAATGTAAAGCTTTATGACCCTATTGCAAAAAATTTACTTTATCATATAGAGTGTATGTATAATGAGAGAGTAAACACTAAATTGACTTTTCTTAAATAGAAGCATATTGGCAGTCAGTTGAGATGTTTGCTAAAAAAATAGTTGACAAATTTCTATACTCAATTATTTTATCAATATAAGAATTGAAAACAAGATAAAAAATAAAAAAGTTAAAGCTAAGGAGGCAAAAATGTCAGATAAGCAAAAAGGAACTTTGAGTATTCATACAGAAAATATTTTTCCAATAATAAAAAAATGGTTATATTCAGAGCATGATATTTTTATACGAGAATTGATAGCCAATGCTACAGATGCAAGTAATAAACGTAAGATACTTGATTCTAATCTTAAATTAGAAGAGTTAAATATTGAAGTTAAGATAGATAAAAAGAAAAAGACGATTTCGATTATTGATAATGGTATCGGAATGACAGCAGAAGAAATAGAAAAGTATATTAATCAAATTGCTTTTTCCGGAGCAGAAGATTTTATTAATAAATATAAAGATAAACAAGCTGCAATTATTGGTCATTTTGGATTAGGATTTTATTCATCATTTATGGTTTCTGAGAAAGTTACAATTGATTCATTATCATACCAAGAAGGTTCAACCCCGGCATTTTGGGAATGTGATGGCTCTGTTGAATATTCAGCAGGAGAAGGTAAAAGGAAAAAAGTAGGAACAACAGTTACCTTGTATTTAAATAAGGATTCTGAGGCATATCTTGAAGATTTTAAGATTAAAGAATTATTAGAGAAGTATTGTAATTTTATGGAATATCCAATTTTGTTTAATAAGGAAGTGGTTAATCAAAAGGAAGCTTTATGGAATAGAAAACCTAAAGATGTAACAGAAGAAGAATACAAAGAATTTTATAAAAATATTTTCCATGATTATAATGATCCAGTATTTTGGATACATTTGAATGCTGATTTTCCATTTACATTAAAAGGTATTTTGTATTTCCCTAAGATGAAACAAGATTTAGAGATGTTAAAAGGAAAAGTTAAGCTTTATTGTAACAATGTTTTTGTAGCAGACAATTTAAAAGAGTTTATTCCGGAATTTATGACTATGCTAAAAGGCGGAATTGATGTTCCTGATATTCCGCTTAATGTTTCCAGAAGCTTCTTACAAAATGATACTCAAGTACAACAGATTAAAAAATATATTATTAAAAAGATTAGTGATCAATTTATCAGTACTTTTAAAGAAGATAGAAAAAAATATGAGTCTTATTGGGATGATTTACAAAATGTTGTTAAATATGGAATCTTAACAGAAGATGACTTTGCTGAAAGTATGAGAGATTATCTTATCTTTAAAAATTCAAAAGGTGATTATGTAACTATTAACGAGTATCTTGAAAGAAACAAAAAAGATGAAAAACCTGTTAAAATTTATTACGGAGTTAATGAACATACTCAAGTCTCTCTCTTAAATTTAATTAAAGAACAAGATATTGAGATAGTTTTTTGTGATTCACCACTTGATACTCATATAATGCAACACCTTGAAATGAAAATACAAGATATAAGATTTGTACGTATTGATTCAGAAGTTAATGATTTGCTTGTAGATAAAGATAAGGCTGAGATAGTTGATCAAGATAACAAGACTTTTTCACAGAAGTTACAAGAGAAATTTAAAGACTTGATTAATGATGAAAAGATTACAATAGAAGCAAAAAGTCTTAAAACTAAAGATTTACCTGCAATGGTAATATATGATGAGTTTATGAGACGTTTTCAAGAAATGAATGCTCTTGCGATGGGTAGTGGTGAAAGTATGTTAAATAATCATACTTTCGTAATAAATGCTGAAAATCCAACTGTTAA
>JALNXV010000124.1 GCA_023230175.1 Candidatus Cloacimonadota bacterium | reverse complement strand
GATTAAAGACCGCTTGGTAATCAAGAAGTATTGCCCCAAGTGTAATCAGCACACCGAGCACAAGGAAACTAAGTAGTTTCAGTCGGCCCTAGGGCCTGCTGCGGGATTCGTATAATGGTAGTACAGGGGTCTCCAAAACCTCTAGCGTGGGTTCGATTCCTACATCCCGTGCAAAATATGCTTATAAAAAAAGATAATAGAGTAAAAAAGAAAATCTCTTCCCAGGGTTTTGTTTATGAGTACAATGATGGAAATAATAAGATTGGCATGGCTGGACTTACCCCGAGAAAAAAACTAGCAGGCAGTCTATTTGACTCTATTTGCCTAATCCAACCGGAAAAGGTAACATTAACCCTGCAAGCGCACAACTATTGACACTGTAGTTGTTAAATAGTATTATTAATTATATTAATAAATAATTAATTTTTGACTTATGAAAAAGCCAAAATTAGTAAAACCAGTCGTTAGAACAAGAAGCTTAAAATCTCCTTGCTAGCTTTAGATTTTTTTGTTGGCAAAATCTTGAGTTAGGGTTAGTATGCATAATGATTATTTTCCTCCCCAGGTTTATTTGGGGCTAACTTATTTTTGCAATTTAAAATGTAAACACTGCTACGTACACAAAAAGACTACTAGAGACATCCCAAAGCAAAAAATAAAAAATTTAATTAAAGAAATGGCTAATTTGGGGGTGTTTAAGATTGTGCTTACACATGGAGAAAGTTTATTGAGAAGAGATGTATTTGATATTATCTCTTTTTGTTATCGATTAAACATAGATACAACACTTATTACCAACGGAATATTGCTTGACGAAAAGACTGCTAAAGAATTAAAGAAGGCGAAGGTGTCAAGGGTTGTTATCAGTTTTGATAGTTTGTCAAAAGAATATCACAATAATTTGCGCGGAAGGAGAGATTGTTGGGATAAGGCGATCATTGCAATGGATAATTGCAAAAAAAATGGATTAGTCTTTGGCTTAAATATCACAATTAACGAATCAAATTACTCAAATCTTGAGGGGATTATAAAGTTTAGCATTGAAAAGGGCGCAAAAGATATTTATTTTTTAACTGTTAGAAATCAAAAATATATAAATAAAAAATTATTAGAAAATTATTCAGATATAATATTCCGTTTATGGGAATTAAAAAAGAAATATAATAAAAAAATCAATATCGCCTTTCATGACCCGATAGCCATTCCTTTGCTTGCCAATAAAATAAAAACAAGTGAGTTTAAGAAGTTGTTTATCGGTAATTTATGTCAAGCTGGTATTTCCTGGATTTCAATAAAACCGGACGGAGAGGTTAGTTTATGTAATTTTTTAAGCACTAGTTTTGGTAACGTCTATTTAGAAGGATTGGAAAGTGTTTGGAAAAAAATACAGTCAAGGAAGTTCCCTACATTACCAAATGTTTGTATAAACTGTAGATATGGGGATACTTGCAAGGGTGGTTGCAGAGCGTTCGCAAAGAAGGAGGGTTTAGCCGATTCAAGATGCAATTTATTAGTAAAATAAAAATATGGCAAGCAAAATCATTATTTCAAAAAATATTAAAATTAGGACGAGCCAGCCTGATTGCGTATTAATATTTGATCCGGAAAGGGATTTTTTCCATGAACTAAATCCATCAGCGAGCGAAATGTTTATGTTATTGAAAAAAGGCGTTTTTGAAGAACAAATTATAAAACACATAGAAGATAAGTATGATATTACCAGTGATGATGCTGTCAAGACTGTTAAGACATTATTAAAAAGTTTGTATAAGCTGGGCATTATTTCAATTAAGAACACAAAAGAAAATGATAAATAAAGGTTTTAAAGTTTTATTTTTGAATTCCAGATTTTTTTTGAGCGCCGGTATTACCCACCTGCCTTTAATAATTGCATATCCTGCTACTATTTTGAAATCAGAAGGATACGGTGTAAAAGTAATAGATTTAGCTATTGAGAGTATTACCGATAAAAAAATTTTCGAGAAAATAAACGATTACAATCCAAATCTTATTGTCATCAACTCTGAAACAACAGTTTTACAAACGAGAAATTTTTTTCAAGCACTAGATTTAACCAGGAAAGTTAAAAAAAGTTTTCCCAAGATAGATATTGCTATGATAGGCGCGCATGTCACCTTTCGAGACAGGGAAACTCTGGAAAGAAATTCTGAAATTTCATTTATTATAAAATATGAGCCCGATTACGTGCTTTTGGATTTGGTGCGAGCAATCAAAAACGGAGATGATTTTTCAAAAATCAAGGGCTTGACTTATCGAGAAAATAAAATAATTCAACAAAATGAAGACAGAGAACCAATAATAAATTTGGACGAATTGCCTATACCAGATAGGACTTTATTCCCGATAGATAAATATTTAAAAAAGGACATTGAAACAACAATACAGGGCGGAAGGGGGTGTACAAACCATTGTTATTTTTGCCAAAGCAGTGCATTCGATAGAAATATTAGACTAAGAAGTGTTGCCAGTTTGGTAAAAGAAGTTCGAGAAACTTTAGCTCTCGGTTTCAAATCCATATTTTTTTCTGATCTTGATTTTGGTGCAAATGAAGAAAGGCTGAGAGAATTTTGTCGAATCATCATCAAGGAGCGAATAAAATTCCAATGGAACGCCAATATACGGGCGGATAGGATAAAAGACACAAAAGAAGGAATTGAATTGTTAAGGCTAATGAAAAAATCTGGATGTTATCGTTTATTTATAGGTTTTGAATCAGTGTCAGCAATGGTTTTACAAAATGTCAAAAAAGGAATTGTGCCGAACCAATTAACTCGGGTGGCTAAGCTACTAAAAGATAATAAGATAAATTTGCATGCCTCATTCCTTTTTGGTTTGCCGGGAGACACAGAGGATAAAATAAGGGCGACGGTAAAGTTTGCCAAGCGGATAAATCCACAGATGGTTTCATTTAATATTTTGATTCCTTTTCCGGGAACCATGATCGGAGATACTCCCGAGAAGTTCGGTATTAAGGTCGTGGACAAGTATTGGTATGAAAAAAGCGAATGCGCCGATATGATTCTGGTTAAGAACAAGGAATTAACTGCCAAAAAATTAAGAGAACTCGGAGCATGGGCTTATAAAGAAATTTTTTCTTAATTATGAAAGAATATGACTTTAAAAAACCGCAGATACATATTGGTTTTGCTATAAAAAAAGAAAACACATTCGATTTAATGAAAAAAGTTTTAAATTGCGAAACGTTAAAAACAATAGAAGAAAAAAAATTAAAAATTAAAATCATATGGTTCTTCATCGGAAACGATAAGACGATATTTGAAGCAAAAATATATGATAATAAATTTGATTGTTCAAATTTCCATATTGGCATTAATGTGAAAAATATCTACAAGAGACATGAATTGCACAAGCAAAGGATAAATAATATCGGATCAAAAAAAATAAAGATAGGAGAAATTTTTTATTATAAAACATTTGCTAATTATTTTTTAATTTTCGATAAACAGGTAACATTTGAAATTATCGAATATTTTACAAATGCCTTCTAATAAAATAAAAAAAATTAAGATTGCTTTTGTCGGAAATGGTTATATGGCGCGTCAGCATCTGAAAATTTTAAAAAAATTTTCAGATGTAAACATTATTGGCTATCTCGGGAGCGGTAAAAAGCCATATGACAAGGTGGAGGGCTTTGGTATAAAGTTTGACACCTTGCAACAGCTTATAAATTCAGGACCGGATTTGGTATGTTTGTGCACTCCTCCATGCGCGCGTTTTGAATATGAGCGAGAGCTAATAAAAGAAAATGTCAATTATTTCGTCGAAAAGCCACCAGTTATAAATAAGCAAGGAGATTTAATAAAAATACTAGTCAGGAAGAGAAACAAGCTAAACATAATTGTCGGATTCCAGTGGCGATATTTTAGCTTCAATAATCTTTTGAAAGAAAATATCAAAAATGATCAAGTGCGTTTTATTTATGCAGAAAGATTATTGTCTACACCTTTTAATGAGTGGAAGATGAGCAAGGAGAAGTCGGGGGGAATAATGCATGAATTTCTTATTCATGTAATTGATTATTGTCGGTATTTGTTTGATGCTCAAGCGGAATTTATCGGTTATTTTGCGAATAAGCCAATAGCTGGAAAAAGAAATGATAATAATTATGATTTGAATGATTCGGAAGTATTAGTTTTTAAAGTTAAAAACATACTTTGCAATATATTTGGCACTAATTATTCTTTTAATAATAATTTTTTTAAGCTTACCTTAGTCGGTCAAAAAAATATTTACCGAATCAGTTTTGAAAAAAACGGAGACACAAGGTTTGAAATCATTAACAATAACAAAATTAAGAAAACTCTCATTGAAAAGTATGACGCCCCCTATATAAAAGAGAGTATTTTTTTAATCAACCAGATAAAGAGTGCTAGCAAAAAGAATGATAAGTATATAGATAGCCTGCTTATGTCGGAGAGAATTATTAAGGCAATTAAGAAGGGTAAACTATTTTAGTGAGCATGATGGCGATACTGGAACGGTATAAAATTAATTACTATTATAAAAATAAGGCGGTTATGAGAAACCGTCTTATCGTGATAGTGGGCTTAATAGGATCTTGCGAACAAGACTCTTTGTTTTGATTCCTTGCCGCAGATTATGCACTTACCTAATTCTTCTTTTTGATTGAAAGGAGTGCAACGAGTAGTAGCTTTAGTTTCTTCCTTTACTTTCGTTTCGCATTTAGGATTAAGGCATAAGTGAGCAGAAATAAATCCGCCTTTTTCCAGTATATTTTTAAATTCCTCATAAGAATCAGCGGTCCTGATATTTTTGTCTCTAAACTTCGTGGCTTTTTCAAGAAGATCTTTTTGAATTTTATCAAGCAAATCTCTAATATGTTCAGCCGCTCCAATTAATGTTGCCGATTGTTTTTCTCCTGTGTCGCGGCGAACTGCCAGTATTGATTGTTTTTCCATATCTTTAGGTCCGATTTCTATGCGTACTGGAATGCCCTTCTTTTCCCATTCGTAAAATTTTGGTCCAGGGCGCATATCGCGGTCATCAATCTTTACGGTTATATCTAGGTCTTGTAGCTGCTTGGCTAAGCTGTTAGCTGTTTGAATGATTTCTTGGTGGTCTTTCTCTGATGCCCAAATGGGAATAATTACGATCTGGATTGGCGCGATTCTGGGCGGCAACACTAAGCCCTTATCATCAGAGTGCGTCATGATTAATCCACCTATCATGCGCGTAGTCATGCCCCAACTGGTCTGCCAGGCATATTGTTCATGACCGTTTTGATCCAAAAATTTAACGCCAAAAGCTTTGGCGAAATTTTGACCGAGCAGGTGGGATGTGCCGGATTGTAATGCTTTTCCGTCTTGCATAAGAGCTTCTATGGTGTAGGTGTTTACTGCGCCGGCAAATTTTTCTGACTCGCTTTTTGTTCCCTTAATTATTGGTATCGCCATATATTCCTCTGCGAAAATTCTATAGATTTCAAGCATTTGTAATGCCCTAGCATGAGCTTCTTCTCTAGTGGTGTGCGCGGTGTGCCCCTCTTGCCACAAGAACTCCATGGTTCTCAAAAAAGGCTTGGTTCTCATTTCCCAGCGAACGATATTTGCCCATTGGTTTATTAAGATCGGGAGGTCTCTGTATGAATTAATCCATTTGGCAAACATAGCATAAATGATTGTTTCCGAGGTTGGTCTTACCACTAGAGGCTCTCCCAGCTCACCTGCTGGAACCATTTTTCCATTCTTGTTTTTTTCTAAGCGATGGTGTGTAACGACAGCGCATTCCGTGGCAAATCCTTCTACGTGTTCTGCTTCTTTTGAAAGAAAGCTAATGGGGATAAAGAGCGGGAAGTAAGCATTTACAACACCAGTTTTCTTAAACATTTTATCTAGTGTCATCTGCATTTTTTCCCATATCGCGTAGCCATTGGGCTTTATAACCATGCAGCCTCTAACTGGTGAGTTGTCGGCCAAATCAGCGGCGGATATTATATCTAAGAACCATTGAGAGTAGTTTTCCGATCTTTTGGTTATGCTTTGCTTGTTCGCATCATTGTCCCCTTGAGTGAACTTTTTTGTAATATTCTGATCTGGCTTGTCTCGGTTGATATTTATCATATTTTAGTAGTTTTTGTCAATTTCTTACACCCTATTTATTTTAAGTGTTTTTTTGAAATAAATCAATAAACCTTGATAATTAAACTGAAACTACAGAAATTATTCTGGTTGATTTCGTTAAAACAAAAAATATAGCACATTTATTTAAAATAATTCTAATTTTAGGGTTATTTTTTGTTTTGCAATTATTACTAATGGAACAACACGTGTTATAATGGTAATATGAAAAATGAATTACAAAACCTATTAAAAAAATTAAAGAAAACAGCTGATTTGTTATTGAGAAAAACAGAGACAGTTGAATTGCTTGAAAAATATGGTGATATTTATAAAATGGGGGGCTACCGGCTAGACTTAATGGTTGGTGGAGATATTGATATCTACGTTATTGATAAGTATTTTTGTAAAAAGAGAGCAATTAAATGCTTGCACGATTTAATTTCTAAAAATAGTTTTCGTGGTTATTTATAAAGCATTTATTGATGGCGCAGTAAGTAATATGAAAGAACTTAGTAAGCTTACGATTGAAGAGGGTTACCGTATAAATTGATAAAAGATTTTTATTTTGTCACTGTGTTTTTAATGGTGTTCCAGTCGAGCGATGTTGTCCGTGCTTTAATGAAAATCGTGTAAATAGACCCGAAGACTTTTTGTTAAAAAGAATTTCCCGAATTAATGTCGGGATCTTTTTATATGGTTAGTGTTGGTTTAGATGAAAGTAATTATTTATAGCCTCTTGTTTTTACAAAAATAAAAGGCTTAGTTGATATTAGCACGAAACGGGCCGCAATAAGCTTGTTTTTATTATAAACTAGTTTATTTAATAGAACTCGTGATATAATTAATTTGGATATAGTTTAAAAATTATTTATTATGGTTGCAAAATCTAATAATCAACAATTATTAGAGAAATTTTCTCGAACCACTGAAGAAATTTTCTCTATTGATGAGCTGAAGCGGAAATTAGAATCCGGTAAACAACTGAAAATTAAGTATGGAGTTGATGTGACAGCCCCAACTCTGCATATTGGTCATGCTGTTAATCTGTGGATGCTTAGAGAGATGCAAGACATGGGTCATAAGGTTCAATTTTTAGTTGGTGATTTTACTACACAAATCGGTGATCCGACTGGCAAAAATAAGTTGCGGCCAATGATTGACAAGCTAGAAATTGAGAAGAATATTCAAGCTTTTATTGATTCAGTCAAAACAGTTCTTCGATTTGATGATCCCAACTTATTGGAAATTAGACGGAATTCAGAATGGTTTGACCAAATGAGTTTGGCTGAATTTTTAAAGCTTTTGTCTATGGTGACTCATTCTCGGTTAATTTCCCGAGACATGTTTAAAAAGAGAATTCAAGAGTCCAGTGATATTTATATGCATGAGATGCTTTATCCGATACTGCAGGGCTATGACTCCTTTATGTTGGAATCTGATTTAACTATTGTTGGTTCGGATCAATTATTTAATGAAATGTTAGGACGATTTTATCAGGAGAGACTGGGTCAATCACCTCAAGTGGTTCTTACTACCAAGGTTACCCCGGGAATCGATGGCAAGGAAAAACAAAGTAAGAGTATTGGTAACTATATTGGATTAGCTCATACTCCGCAAGATAAGTTTGGTCGGATAATGAGTATTCCTGATAACTTAATCATCTCCTACCTAGAGGTGTACACCACTGTTTCCTTAGATGAAATAAATGACTTAAAGGAGAAGGTTAAGCAAGATCCAATGGCTTGTAAGAAATTTTTGGCTGAAAAGATTGTTGAACGCTATCATGGAACAGAGGTTGCAGTTCAGGAGAGAAAATGGTTTGAAGAAACTTTTTCTTCTAAAAAAACACCAGACAATCTAACTATTATTAAAATATCCACTATTGAAACATTATTTGATGCAGTATTGTCATATTTTGGTAATAAGAAAACTAACTCGGAAATAAAACGCTTATTTTCTCAGAATGCAATTTCGCAAAATGGCAATAAGGTTAGTGATTTTAAAGTATTGGTTGCCAGTGGTGATATTATTAAAATTGGTAAGCGAGACTGGTTTAAAATAGAGTAATTGTTAAGTTATTAAATAAGACATTGACTATGCTAAGCTTTGATATTATCAAAGACGAAATAGAGTCCATTTTGCCAAAATCACCCATAGAATTTGATTTAACTCATGGTCGGTTAGTTTTAAAGTGGGTATTAATTTTAAAACCAGAGGCTGATGATGCTTTTAAAATAGCCGCCCTATCTCACGATATTGATAGGGCCATAACTGGCATCACTGAAAAGGATTCAGTTTATGTATAAAAGGTTATCCTTGGAAGCCAAAAAACTAGTAGCTCAAATTAATTTTTCTAGTCCAGAGATAGTTAAATTAGTAAAAGAGTCTTTAAATAATTAAATTATCCTTAATTATCTTATGAGTAATGTTAATTTCACTAGACAGTTAGTTAAAGGTAAAATAGCTGAGACTGTTTTTTGTCAGATGTTTAGAGAGTCGGGCAATTTTACTATTTGGAGTTTGGTTATGAGAAGATTATTCCCGATATGATTCAGCAAGGTTATGCTGAAAATAATCCAATGGTTGAAACATTAAGAACTGCACCAGACTTTGCGGTTATTAATCGAGAAACTAGGAGAGTTGAATTAATTGAAGTTAAATATCAGCGCACCTTAAATCAAGAATATACTCTCAAGGCAGCTATAAGAATGAGTCAATCGTGGAATTCGTCATATTTATTTATAGCTACTTTGGACGGCTTTTATTTAGATGAGATTACTAATATTATCAAAAATGATGGCAAAATTACTCCTTTAAGTAATCCTCATATCACCGTTGATCTTCAAAATAATTATTTACAAATACTTAGAAATTTTGAACAAGGAAATTAATTTTTATTTTATGAACATTGATTTTTCTT
>JALNXV010000123.1 GCA_023230175.1 Candidatus Cloacimonadota bacterium | reverse complement strand
TTTGTGTTTGATTATCTGTTTTAGGGAGTAGTCTTTTTCTAATAATGGTAAAAGTATTTCAAAGGTTGTACCTTCATTAAGAGTGCTCTCAAGAACTTTGATTTTACCAAAATGAAATTCTTCTATAATTCTTTTAGTAAGACTTAAGCCTAAGCCCCATCCTCGTGTTTTAGTGGTAATTCCGGGCTCAAATATCTTGTTATACATTGATTTATTGATGCCTATACCTTCGTCTTTGATTAAAATACAATATTTTCTTTCGTATTTAAATGAAGTTATAATGATATCTCCGGATTTATTTTGCATTGCATCAATGCAGTTTTTTAATAAATTTTCTATAGCCCATTGCATCAACTCGATATCAATATCGAGAAAGGTATTTTTATCTTTACAAATGTAATGAATATTAACGTAATTATTGAAGTGAGGGAGTCTTTTTTTAAAATATTCGATTGATTGATTTATTACATTATCTATATTATTGGGATTAAGATTGATAGTTGATCCTACTTTACCGAATCTAGAGGCTACTTTATTAAGGAGAGTGATATCAGAGGACATATCATCAAGGATCTCTTGTAAGTTAAAGATAAATTCAATATTATTAGCTTGATTGTTCTCTGTTTGGTATGATGGATTTATTATGGTTTCAATTTTTATTTTTAAAAAGTCAATCCATCCTTGTAGAGATGAAATTGGGGTTCCAAATTGATGGGCAGTTTCTTTAGCTAAACCTACCCAAATCATTTTTTTTTCATTTCTTTTAGCGAGAGAAAGACCATATAAACCTATCAAAATGAAAATAACAATAAAAAATAATTCAATATATGGTAATACTTTTAATCTTTTAATGATTTTTGAATCTTCATAAAAAGTATAACCAATTACCTTTTTTTCGGTATTATGATCTGAATTGTCTGTATGTGTTAAAACTATTTTGTAGTTTTTTTCTTTCATACGGTTTAGCTTTCTTAAAGCAATAGCTCTTTGTTGAGGAGGTAAGGTGTGCCATTGAGTAGTTTCATCTATACCGATGTTTTTCCAAAAAATAGGGATTTGCTTTTCATTAGTAATGATAATTGGATAGTCAATCTTGGCAATAATTTCTTCTAAAATATACTGAATAATTAGTGGTTCAAAATCATCATAACCTGATAAATACATAAATTGAGAGATTAAATTAGGAACTATCTTTGCTTCAAGAGAAGCTCTTTTTTGAAATCCTTGAACATAAGTAATGAAAAGGACAATTATTAAAGCTGTTCCAATGGAAAAATAAAAAGTAAGAATAGGCTTCTTGTTGGACTCAATCTTTTTTAATAGTTTCCCAAATATCATCTAAAGTATCCATATCTGTATCAGATATATTAATATTGTTTTTTTGACATATTTGTTCAACTTTTTTAAATCTATTTTTAAATTTTTCTGTACTTTTTCTGAGTGAGCTTTCTGCGTCAATTTTTAATTTTCTTGATAAATTTACAACTGAAAATAACAAATCACCGAGCTCATCTTCAATTTTAGTTTGATGATTTTGTTCAATTTCATCCTTTAATTCATTAATTTCTTCATAAATTTTATCAAAAATTGGTGTTGAAATATCTATAAGGCTATCAGTTTTTGTTTTCCAGTCAAAGCCGGTTGAAGCTGCTTTTTCTTGAATCCTTTGAGCTTGGATTAACGCCGGTAAGTTTTTAGGGACGCCTTCTAAAACTGATTTACGAGAATGTTTTTTCTCTTCTAATTTAATTTTTTCCCAATTTATTTTTACTTGTTCAGATTGAATAGTGTCGTTTTTAAATTCATTATCAAATACATGAGGATGTCTTCTGATTAATTTACTGTTAATGGCTTTAATTACTTCTTCTAAGTTGAAATGCTTAGCTTCTTCTGCAATTTTTACCTGAAGCATTATATGTAACAAAATATCACCCAATTCTTCACAAAGATGCGGGTAATCGTTATTTTCTATAGCTTCAACAGCTTCATAGACTTCCTCGATGAAATTTGGGATTAAAGAAGCGGAAGTTTGTTTTCTGTCCCAAGGGCAACCATCTTTGGGGTCTCTTAATCTTTCAACTATTTTTTCTAATTCATTTATTGATGACATTATTATTCCTTAATTTGTGATGATATCGTTGATATGAGTTCAATACAAGATTTTTTAATACTTTTTTCAATATCATATTGGTTGATTTCATGAACAAGTTCATCACATTTTTCCTTAGTCAATAATCTGATATGAATTGAGAAGTAATTGATTAGATATACGAAATAATATTTAACTTTGTCATTTCCTAAAAATTTTGCAATTAAATTTAAGGTTCGAGATGACTTATTGGAATTATTATCTATTTTATTAATAATAGCGTATAAGATTAAATCTAAATATTTACAATTAGTTTTGAGGTTTAAGATTTTTTCATAAAAAAGGAGGTAAGTAATTTCTCGAGAGCGAGCAGTTGCTAAAATAAAAGATTTGATAAACAATTCGTCTTCAGATTTGATGATATCAAATAATATTTGTGCTTCTTCTTTATCGGGAGCTTCCGGTTTAAGGTTGAGAATAGATACTACTAATTCTTCTTTTAATGCCATATTGTTGATTTTTTCCTGTGCATTTTTTTTGAGTTCTAGTATGTTTTCAACATTAGAATTACCAAGCATTTTTTTTTCTAATTGTTCTTCAATTATTTGTTTTCTTTGATTATAATGTTTAACATCAAGTATAGATTTACCTTTAAAATCTGATAGAGCTTTTGTTTTAAAACCAAAGTATTGAGTTTTTAACATTGAATGATTATGTGAGATAAAGCTTTCGTTTATTGATAATGATTTATTAGTTAATATCTTATTGATAAGCTTATAAAATGAGGTTTTAGTGAAATCACTATTTTTTTCTATTTTTTCTAAGGCTATTTCACAAGCAACGCTAAGGTATTCGTCTCTTTCAAGTTTTAATTTTTCTAAAAGATTTTTACTTTCAGTATAAGGGAAAGAACCTAATGTTTTGGCAACAGCAATCTTAACTTTTGAAGAACCTGAATCTATGAATTTTTTTAATAAAGTAATGATCTCTCGAGAATTAGCATTGGAAAGAACTTTTATTATTTCAACCAGTAATGTTTCTGAAGGGGTAGAAAGTAGTTTGCTAATTATAGTATATGCTTTTTTTTCATCAATAAAAGAAATTGCTTCGATAGCTTCCATTTTTACCTCATTTTCTTGAGACATAGTCATTTGTTCAAGAAAAGACCAGTAATCTTCATCTCCATACAGTATTAGTGCTCGGGCAATATGAACTTGTAATTGATTAAGGTTATTGTCAAATTCCTTTTTTAAGAATTCATAAAAGCTATATGCCTTAATTTCACAGATAAAATTAATTATATTTTTTTTGTTTGGGATATCACTTTTATTCCAAAGTTCAAGAATGAAATTATTAATAGATTCTTCATTAGTAATTTGTTGTTCGTTTTCGGGTTTTAATAAATTTAAAATCTTATGATTGATTTGAACATTTTGTAATAAAGTCATCTTTTTTAAAATTGGAAATGCTTCTTTAATTGGATAATCTTCAATAACTTCTAAAATATCTATAATTTGAGTATCATCGAAACTTAAGATTTCTTTTTCAATTGTTTTAAGAAATTTTAGATTTCCGTTTTTAGCATTTATAACTGAATGTATAGTTTTACATTGTAATTGGTTTTTAGAAGATAATTTTTTAAGTTCGTTTGATATATGTGCAAAGGGTAGTTGATTTAACAATTGAGAAACGAAATATATTTTGTCGAAATTATTATTATTTAGTACTTCATTTATAAGAGAGAGACCTTCTTCTTCTACAAAATACATTATTTTTGCAATTGCTAAGGTTGAAATTTTATTGTTGGGATCAAGAGTAAGTTCTCGGAGAATTTCAATTTGTTCATAATTAGCTAATTCGATAAAATACAGTTTTGCTAAAAAACTTATATTACCTTGATTAATACTAAAAAACTTTCTTAATTCTTGCCAACCATTGTAATCACCTAATATTATTAAACCTCTACATTTCTCTAATTCAAGTGTAAAGTTCTTTTTTAGGTCCATATTTTGCAGTAAGTTTAAGCATATAGGGTCATTTATTTTGATTAATGCATAGATTACGTTTTTATAATCAAAAAAATCACCGTTGTTTAAGATTTCAATTAGTAATGGAATAGCTCTTGTACTTTTAGTATCACCGAGATATTTTGCTAAAATTGATTTATTCTTTGAGGGTATATCTTTAATAATCTTTTCGTAGAAATATAAGGATAAGTTTTTGGGTAATTTTGAGATACTAACTAAAGCTTCTTCTGAGATAGAAGGGTTTTCATCACAAGCTAAGGATATAATTAAATCATCATCTAACTCTTTTTTAAAAATATGAATTAAAGAAGCAAGTTGTTTTTTTACTCCGATTTTATTGGATTCTGAAAGTCTTATGATTGTTTGATTTGCTTGTTCATTGTCAAATGTTTTTAAAGCTATTGCCGAGTATAGCACTAATCTGATATCCGGTTCTTTGATAAACTTTTCTAAATAGGGTATATATTTTGTTAATTCTAATTTTCTGATTAGTTCACAGGCAATTATCTTGCCCTCGTTTGATGAATTTTTTATAAATAAGCTTAATGTGTCTAAGGAATTATTATTGGATGGAGTTGACTTTGTATTGTTAAAATTGAGATTATTTTTGAGAAATTCTTTTTTTTCTTCGTTGAAATTTGACATCATTGCGATATATTCAACAATAGTATGTAGTAAAAAGTGATATGTTTCCGGAGAGATTAAAGCATTTTTTTGTTTTATTTCTTCGTCAATAAGAGTTTTAAGTTCGTTTGAATCTGCTGTATGTTTTTTCTTGGTCAAAAAAGTTTTTTCAATATCATTAAGGTTTTTTTCAATATCATCGACCGGTTTTTTATTTAATAAGCTGTTAAGAAACAATAAATTGTCATCTCCTCCAACTACCACTAATGCTTTGCATAATTTGTTTATTTCATATAGGTTATTATTAAGGTTTGCAAGTATGTTTTTGTGAATATTTTTACAACATTGATTAAGGCTGTTTAATATTTCTTTATCAGTTATCAAATCAAAAAGAGATAGATTAAATTTTTTAGTCAGCATTTTTGAGGAAAGTTCAAACTCTCCGGAATCTATTTTAAATTTTTCATTAACATTGACAGATTCGGCAAATTTCATTAACTCTGATTTTTTGAAAAACTGTCCTATTTGATTGAATTCTTTGTAATTTATTTTTAAAAATAATAAATCAAAATAGTAGCTTGCTTCGAAATAATCATCAATCCATTTTGTAATGACTGTTGATGAAAAAAGATTATGTAGGGGTTCATAGGCAATTGTTTTAAATTCTGTTAAAGTATTAAATATATCCGGAAAATAAAAATAATAATTATTACAATAATCAAAAAGTTTAATGATTTGAGATAGGTTTAAATTTGCAAGATTGACAAATAAAAAGAATAAGTTTTTATCTATTGTATGTTTGCTTTTAATTTCTTTAATAGTGTCAGTGATATATTTAATTTTTTCTTCATCTTCTTTGTTCTTTATGTCTTTAAGGTATTTAATGACTATTTGTTGAAGATTTATCTCTTCGGAGAAATTATTAGTGTCGTAATTTGAGTCATTTTTCCCTAAATCAGCATCATCATATACCATTTTTAGGCGTAAGTATCGTTCGTCGCTTGTTACTTGATTCTTGTCATTTTTTTCTATTAGGGTATAGATATATTCCAGATTTTTTTTTGCATTTGGGTTGATTATTTTACTGTGTAAAAGATAGATAATTTGTTTTTTATTAAAGCGAATTTTTATATGATTGAGGATTTCAGAATGGATCTTTGACACATTGAGCCAAGAAAAGATATTCTCGGCAGTATTTTCATCAAGTAAGTTGTTTTTCAATAAATAAATAATTAATGAAACTCGGTTTTGGTTGTCCAGTTTGGCAATTTCTGTGAGTTCAGGGATAGCTTTAAGTTGTTTTAGTTTATCTATAATTTTATTTTTAGTTTCTTCATCGTCATTTAAATCATATAGAGCAAGTAATTTGTCAGGATTTTTTGATAAGAGAATGCTCATACTTTTCAACATTAAAGCCTCCTAAAGCTCACAAAAATTTATTTATTATTTAATCTTTTTTCCATTTCTATAGCAATGAAAGACGCAACATTTGTTGAGTAGCTTCCTGAGCCAAATCCGGCATCGTAGCCGAGTTCAATGGCTAATTCGTGACTGATACGGGGTCCTCCGCAAATAAATAACATTTTGTCTCTTACTCCTTCAGATTCTGCAATTTCAATTAAACGAGTAAGGTTTTTAATATGAATGTCTTTTTGGGTAACTATTTGAGAAACAAGGATTGCATCAGCGTTTACTTCTTTGGCTTTTTTAAGCAGTTCTTCAGACGGGACTTGAGCTCCCATATTGTATGCGTTGAAGTATTTGTAGCGTTCAATGCCAAATCTATGATTATATCCTTTCATATTCATAATTGCATCAATACCGACAGTATGTGCATCAGATTCTATGCAAGCACCTACTACTGTTAGAGATCTTCCGATATTTTTTTCAATAAATTCGTCAGTTTCATCCATATTCATTACTTCTGTATCAACAACTTTGACGTGAATCTTTGTTGTGTCAATAGTAACAAGGGTGTTAGCGTAAGCAACAAACTGTGTAAATCCTTCGTGTAAGTCTTTTAGAAAGCATATTTCAATATTTTCAAAGCCCATTGTTTTTAATAAAATTTTAGCAGCTTCTTTTCCTGCCTCATCACAGGATACCGGCAAAGCAAATGATAATTGCATTCTACCGTCATTGAGGGTATCTCCGTATGGTTTAATACGAGTAGGGTCTATTTTAAATGACATAATAACTCCTTTATACTAAACCTAATTCAATCTTCATTTGATCCATAAATGGATTGATATAGGTATCTGATTTTTTAAATACTCCATTTAAGCCTTTACCTTTATCTTCGGCTCTTTTAATGTCAGCAAATTTTCCTTCAGCCATTGCTTTGAAAAGACCTTGTTCGGCAACTTTAGAAAGAAATTCTGAGGCTTGACTTAGAACTTCGTTAGCTCTTTTATTAATAAATCCGTCTTCAGGGATGGATATTTCTTGATTTAAATCTTTCATTGTTTTAAATATATATTCTGCGTTTTCAATAGCGAGAGCTCTGTCTTGTAAGTGTGGAGTATGAACTGCCTCGGTTAGCATTCCGAGTAGTTGTACACCTTGACCTGTAAGTTGAGAAACAAAATTAAACATAGCGTTAATAATATATGTTTTAAAAATATTACCGGTTACGTGTTTAGTTGGTGGCATATATTTTGTTGGTGAATCCGGGAATAGTTCTTTAGTGAGTAGGGCGTGAGCTAATTCATATAGGAAAGCATTTTCCATATCAGGGTCAATTTCATAGGCATGACCGATTCCCATTTTGTTGTGTTTAATACCTGACATTATTGCGAATTGTTCATTAATCAATTGTGATGCTGTAACAGTATAAGCTTTTTCGATAGCATCTGAGGTTGTCAAATAATTATCTTCTCCGGTTTGGATTTCGATGCCTGCATAAGCATTAATCATTCGAGAAAAGTATTGATCTAAAAGTGTTCGTTTTGGATTGATATCTCTAAAAAGGATACCGTACATAGCGTCATTAAGCATTACATCTAATCTTTCAATTGCACCCATAGCTGCAATTTCAGGCATACATAAACCTGAAGCATAATTAGTAAGGCATATATATCTACCGAGTTCTTCTCCTACTTCATCGAGGCCTTGTCTCATTATCCTAAAGTTTTCTTGAGTTGCAAATGTCCCGCCGAAGCCTTCAGTCGTTGCACCATAAGGCACATAATCAAGAAGAGATTGTGCTGTTGAACGGATTACTGCTATAATGTCTGCCCCTTGCATAGCGGCAGCTTTGGCTTGTTTCACGTCATCATAAATATTTCCTGTTGCAACGATTACATAAAGAGAAGGTTTTTTTCTTGGACCAAATTTCTCATATTGTTTTTCTCTAAATTCTTTTTGTTTTTTAATATGATTAAGCATTTTTTGAGTTTCAGCTTGAATAATTTGAAATACTTTTTCATTTGCTTGAGGTTCTAAGTCTGTTAAGTTGAGTTTCCCGGAAATAATCATTTCTGCTACTTCCTGGGCAGATTTATGTGTTTTCGCCATCGCATTACAAATATGGTAAGCTGCACCTTTATCAATCAGATGATTATCCTTAAGATAGTCAACGATTACGTTAGGGTATGGAGTCCCATCGGCAGTTGCCCCATCAATACCTAATAAGCGAAGAATAGTTCTTTCGATAGTTACAGAACTATATTCGTTGAGTAACCATTTAAGATCGGTAGTAATCTTTTTAGCCGCTTGACGAGCTTCATTTATTTTTTGATTTGGTATGTTTAATTTAATCAAAATTCCTCCTTATATAAAATTATGTATTTTAACCATAATTTTATTGAAATACTTATAAGTCAAGGCTTTTGTTGTAAAATCTACAAGAATATATGAATCAAGAGATAAACTATATTTTACTTTTTTTGTTAATGTTATTAAAAGTATGAGAGATTAATTTAATATTTGTAATGTGTCGCTCCTACGGAGCTAAAGAGGTTTGGGTATATTTTATTCCCGGTGCTCACGCATCGGGCTATTAAAGGGTCGCATCTACGATGCTTTTATGAACTTCAAACTGCGTTTGAGAATGATTAATGATTTTAATGGATTGGTTCTCTAATCGCAAATATCGTAGCTTGACCATCTTGGTCGAGTAGGCGAGAAGGGACTTGAGGACACAAAGCCATATCGCCGTTCTTAACTCACATTCGCTATGCTCATTGCAAGTCAAGTCCGGCGGTCAAGCATCGTTCAAGCTGGAAGCTCGAACAACAGTTCTGCGAGCATCCTTGCTTGCAGGCAGAAATATGACCGAATATATAATATATAGTTGGACATTTGAGAGATTTTTGGACATAAAAATAAAAAAATCAAATAAAATAC
>JALNXV010000122.1 GCA_023230175.1 Candidatus Cloacimonadota bacterium | reverse complement strand
ATACAGGCTTCCGGCTTCAACTGCACTGGTTATGCTTTGCGGTTTGTTCTGCGGCGGAATGTACGGTGGAAGCATCTCAGCCATTCTTCTCAAGACTCCAGGCACACCGAGCGCGTCTGCCACTGTTCTGGATGGCTACCCTCTGTGTGAACAGGGAAAAGCTGGCAAAGCTCTCGGAGTATCGATTATTTCCAGTTTCATTGGTGGAATCATCAGCACTATCTGCCTTATCCTGATAGCTCCGCAGCTTGCAAAGGTTGCAACGAAGTTCCAGGCCGCAGATTATTTCTCATTGTCAATTTTCGGTCTTACCATAATGGCTTCTGCATCAGGCAAGAACATTGCAAAAGGACTAATATCGGGGTGCATTGGGCTTCTGGCTTCATGCATCGGAATTGATACGATTGTCGGTGTCAACCGTCTCACCTTCAACAATATTAATCTTGCCGGAGGATTTTCCCTGCTGCCGGTCCTCATCGGAGTGTTTGCTATTTCAGAAGTATTCACTCAGGTGGAAAACCCGAGTGTAAGGGAGAAATCACAGGTGCAGGAAGTGAAGAATATTCTTCCTTCGTGGCTCGAGATAAAGGGATTCCTGCCATCTGCGATAGTTGGATCGATTCTTGGTGTTTTCATCGGAATTATCCCGGGAACAGGCGGAGCTATAGCCTGCTTCCTTGCATACAATATCTGTCACAAATTCGCAAAGGACCGTGATCAATTCGGAAAAGGTGCCCTGAGTGGAGTAGCCGCTCCGGAAAGTGCAAACAATGCGACTACCGGAGGAGCACTCATTCCTATGATGTGCCTTGGAGTTCCTGGCGATGTGGTTACAAGCGTAATGCTAGGTGCGTTGATTCTCATCGGTGTTAGGCCAGGTCCGCTTCTATTCACTGAAAGTTCAGACATTGTCTATTCGATCTTCGCTGGAATGTTTGTTATTCAGTTCCTGATGCTCGGATTCGGAATCCTATGTGCTAAGTATAGCCCGTATGTGCTTAAGGTCCCGTATACGCTTATGATGCCGATAATCATCGTGCTTTGCGTTGTGGGATCATTTTCGCTGAATAACACTACATATGATGTTCTTGTTGCGTTAGGTTTCGGAGTAATCGGCTATTTCATGAAGAAGTTTGATTACCCTGGGGCTCCGCTTGTCCTTGGTGTGATTCTTGGTCCGATGGCCGAGCAGAACCTTAACAGGGCCCTTCTGAAGAGCAACAATGACTGGTCTATTCTGTTCAAGCAGCCTATCTCTCTTGCTTTCCTTATTCTCAGCGTTGTTTCGATTGCAGTATCAATCTATTCTGCTGCAAAGAAGAAAAAAGCAGCCGCGATGAAGGCTGGAGGAAAAGCCTGATGATTCTTGAAACTGGCGGAAATGGGTCTTGGTCTGTGGTTCGCGGCCTGCTTGACGATATCCAGATACCGCGGATGGTCAAGGTGCGTCAGATCTTTGTCCATCCTGCTCCTGTAAATGTCGTTGAACAGATCAGATGCCAGCTTGCTTCTCATCCATGCTGGAGCAGGCTCCGGAAAGGGGACACCGTGGCTATCACAGTTGGCAGCCGAGGCATATGCAACATGGTTCAGGCTGTCAGGACCGCCGGCGAGCTGATTAAGGAACACGGAGGCGTTCCATTCATGGTTCCCGCCATGGGAAGCCATGCTGGAGCAGAGGCAGAATCACAGAAGAACATGCTTCTTGGGCTTGGGTTCACTTATGAGAACACAGGACTCGAGATCCATTCTTCGATGGATACTGTGGAGGTATCACGGACTCCTGAAGAAGATCTTCCGGTGTTCATTGATGCCAATGCAATGAGAGCTGACCATATCGTTGTAATGAACCGGGTCAAGCCTCATGTCTGTTTCCGCGGCGATTATGAAAGCGGTCTGATGAAGATGATCACCATTGGCCTAGGAAAGCAGAAAGGCGCTGAAACAGCCCATAACCTTGGATTCGGGCATATGCCTTCCCATATAAAGCAGATAGCCACCGAAGCGCTCAAGCACATGGATGTGCTGTTCGCTGCTGGGCTTGTGGAGAATGCCTATCACGAGACCGCGATTGTCAAGGTAATGGAAGGCTCTGAAATCCCTGTGCTTGAGAAGAACCTTCTGCTGAAGGCCAAATCATATGCGGCTTGCCTTCATTTCGATGTCCTGGATTCGCTGGTCATTGATGAAATCGGCAAGAATATCAGCGGAAGCGGCTTCGATACGAACGTCGTGGGGCGTTATCACAGCGAATGGGCAAGCGGAGGCCCGAAGATCCACAGAGTGCTGATTCTTGATATATCCAAGCAATCCAACGGGAATGGGAATGGACTTGGGATGGCAGATTTCACCACCTTGCGCGCAGCAAGGAAGTTTGACTTCGAGCAGACCTATCCTAATACCCTGACAGCCCTGCTTACAGGCGGGGTGAAGATCCCGATGGTTCTTCCTTCGGACAAGCTTGGATTCCAGGCCTGCATGAAGACTAGCAACAAAGCGAACTGGCTTGACACAGACTTTGCACGAATACATAACACGCTTTGCCTTGATGAAATCGAGGTATCGGAAAAACTGGCCGAGAGAATCAGGAACGATCAAAGGTTTGAAATCATCGGTTCGCCATATGAGCTTGAGTTCGATTCAAACGGAAATCTTTTCTGAAATGCCTTAGGAGTGAGAAAATGACAAGAACTGAAGAACTGGAAATCAAACTGGCAAGAACAAGAAGCCTCATGAGCAGCATGAAGCTTGATGCAGTTTATCTGAAAAGGCAGGATGATTTTGCCTGGCTTACATGCGGCGGACAGAGCTACCTTGGCTGGGGCGAGATGGGCAACTGCGGCCTGCTTGTCACAGACGAAGGTCAGTATGCTGTCACCAACCTGATTGAATATCCGCGGATGATAGAAGAAGAGCATCTTGAGGACATGGGCTTCAAGATTCTGGCAGCAGTCTGGTTTGAAAATGATTTTGAATCAGAGACCGTTCGCAGGCTGGTTCCTTCGTTGAACATCGGAACGGATTACAATGCACCTTTCGGCGGAAAGAACATTGCAGGGGAAATCAAGAAGCTGCGTCTTTCACTTACCGAAAGCGAACAGGATCGTCTAAGGAAAGTAGGAGAGCTTGCTTCTCTTGCAATGGAAGAAGCATGTGCGACGCTCAGGCCAGGAGACAGGGAGCTTGATGCAGTAAAGAGGATTGCAGATCATCTGTTTGACTGCGGGATGGAATTCACTTCGCTGATGTGTGCTGCCGATGACAGATTGCTAAAGTACCGTCATGCGATTCCGACAGAAAACAGAATGCTCAGACGCGTTCAGGTCGGCGGCAATATGCGCAAGTGGGGTCTTACCGTCTGCATGACAAGGTATGTCAACTTCGTTCCTGTAACAGAAGAACTCAGATCTCAGTATCGCTTGAATCAGAGAATTGATCTTGCCTTGATGACCAATACCCATCCGGGGTGCAGCTATCAGGTTCCGCTTCTTGCGGCTCGTAAGATATATGATGAGAACGGGCTTGAGAATGAATTCGAGAAACACCACCAAGGCGGGCCCATCGGGTATGCAAACCGTGATTACAGGGTTGATTTCAATCTGAATGACCTGATTCATGATGATCAGGCATTCTGCTGGAACCCTTCTATCACAGGGACGAAGAGCGAAGATACGATACTGGTTCATAAGGAAGGATTTGAATTCATCACAAGGCCGTATGTCTTTCCGAAGGTTGATATAGAATTCGAAGGCAGGAAGTACACCAGAGCCGACATATTGGAAAAATGCTGATGGCTTGACAATGCTTCTATTAGCAAGCAGAATTCTGGATGGAGGGTCTTGATGCAGTATGATGAACTTGAAACGGTGAATTTCCAGAGTGTCCTCGATTGCATTGAGACCAATGATGTTCCTCCTTCCAGAGCATTCATAGCCAAGAAAGTTGGGCTATCCAGAACAGCTGTCTCGTATATTGTCCAGAAGATGATTGCCCTTGATCTCGTCGAAGAGATCGATAAGGAAAGCGGCGACAAGCGAGGCCGACCTGGAACCCCTCTTGTTCTGAATCCTAGAGTCTGGCACTCGATCGGTGCTTCGTTCTATTCTCACGAGTGGCGTTTCGTCCTTGTCAATCTCAATGCAGAGGTTGTGGAGACTCATGTGCTGCCTGTTTCCGGCGACAGTCAGGAAGCAATTCTCAATTCGCTTTTTGATGGTCTTCTTTATATGATGAAAAGTACGGAATTAAGGATTCTCCCTGCTTTCGGGATCGGAGCTCCAGGGCTGGTTGATTCAGTGAATGGATACATTGAACGGGCCGATGACCTGAACTGGAAGAACAGGATTGATCTTCGAAGACTCATCTGGGACCGAACTTCGACTTATTCATACATCATCAACAGATACTGCTCCAATGGAATTGAAGAGATCCAGAAGCGGCAGTATGTGAAAAAGTTCAAGAACATTGTCTATCTCGGAATCGGTACAGGAATGGCTGGAGCTGTGTACCTTGATGGAAAGCTTGTCACCAATTCGAAGCTTAGGCTGGGTCACATCGTCATCGACCCCAAAGGTCCTAGGTGCCATTGCGGTCAGAATGGATGCCTGCAGGCAATGATCGGCGAGGAGGCATGGCTTGGCAAGGCTGCTGAACTTGGATTGAAAACGGTGAGCAGCGGCGAAGATATCTCTGCTCTTGCTGAAGAAGGGAATCCAGCTGCAATTGAGTGCCTTTCTGCAATATCAGTTCCTCTTTCGATGGGACTTGCTATAATCGTCAATGTTCTTAATCCGGATCTGATCATTCTCGGCGGCCCTCTGGGCTCTTCAAGCAGCAAACTCCTTGAGCTTGTGAAAGAGCAGATGAGAAGCCGCATTCTGGGTTTCCAGCTTCAGAACCTGAAGATAGTCAAAGGTGACAGCGGGAAGTTTTCAAGTGCAATTGGAGCTGCCTTGATTCCTCTTGAGCATAAATTCGAACTGCTTCGGGTGAAGCCGTCTATCTGAAGACGGCGAAGTTTCCAGGTTTGGCCAGAATAGAAAAAGGCCGGATCCTTGTCAGACCCGGCCTTAGGTTCATCAGCCCATCTTGAGCCCGGAAGAAAGGCTCGCTTTTCCGCTTCGGTTGGAAATATAGGTGATGATGAATACGATAACTAGCAGCAGGACGCTTAGTGCGCTTGCTTCGCCCAGTGCGCCTTCGTTGACTGCGCTGTAGATCTGAATCGGGACCGTGCGCGTCTTTGCGCCGTAGAGCAGAATCGTCGTTGACAGCTCTTGCAATAGGGTGGAGAACGTCAGGATCGAGCCGCTGATTATGCCAGGAAGAATCAGCGGAATGCTGACCCTACGGAATGTGTAGATCCAATGCGCACCTGCAATTGTCGAGGCTTCCTCAAGCGATGGATTGAGCTGGGTCAGGCTGGCCGCGACGCTTCGGTAGACATACGGAGTTCTTCTGATCATGTAGCTTATGATTATGATCGTGTAAGTGCCGCCGAGGGCTATGATTCCATTGTTATGGAATGCCGAGATCAGAGCGACGGCAACAACTGTCCCAGGAAGAATGAACGGAGCCATGATCGCCATATCCAGCACTGCCGCTCCCTTGGGCTTTCGTCGTTCGGTTATGTAGGCCATGAGGCTTCCGAGCACCGCCGTCAGAAGGGTTGCAACAAGCGACAGGAACATCGAATTGAAGATTTCATGTCCTGAGTATTTTGGAATCCTGATATAGTTGTTGAATGTGAATCCTTCAGGGAATACACCTGTCCATTTCGTGAAGAAGCTCATTATGATGATTGTGATCTGAGGCAGCAGAGATGTGATCAGAATGACCAGGCAGAAGATAGTTGCGAATACTTTTGCTCCGGTGCCTTCATGCTGCTTGATTTCCGATCTTGCAGATGAAACTACATCGTACTGTCGCTTTGCAACGAGCCGCTTTTGCAGGTAGAGCACAGTTCCTGTAATGATTACATTGACTACGGCAATAGAGGCTGCCCCGTTTAGATCCCAGAAGCCGTTTATTCTGAAATAAATCAACGTCGGAAGGACATAGGTGTCTCCTCCTAGAATCGCAGGGATGCCGAAGTTTCCGATTGCCCTTATGAACACAAGAAGCGCAGCTGCGCCAAGCGATGGTATGATAAGCGGAAGTGTGATTGTGCGCATTATATGAGGCCGTGTGGCGCCCATCAGCATTGCAGAATCCTCCAAAAGCGCATTGGCAGAGCTGAAAGCTCCTTCTGCAAGAAGGAAAACGAAAGGATAGTACGTCATGGTCATGCAGAAAATGATACCGCCCAGTCCATAGATTGTAGGTATCTGGATGCCAAGCGGTCCAAGAAGCCAGTTGAGCGCTATTCTCAGCGTTCCCTGACGTCCGAGCAGGATGATCCAGCTGAATGCTCCGATGAATGATGGCATGATCACGGGCAGTATTCCAAGCGAAAGGATCAGCTTCTTGCCAGGGATCTTCACTCTTGCAACGCAGTATCCCATCGGCACTCCTATGAGGAGGGAAAGAAGCGTCACGGAGATGCCTACTATGAATGAGTTCTTCAGACTGCTGAGGTAGATCGGCATCGTGAAGATCCTCTTGAATCCTTCGAGGCTTAGATTGTCCAGCGAGAACTTGCTTCCCATCTTCATGAATGCTCTGAGAAATGTGTTCAGAAGCGGCCAGAACAGGAAGATGCATAGAAAAAGCATCGGGATGAAGAATACCAGAAACGGAGTTATGTCCTTGCCCTTCATTCTAGGTTTCTTACTCATTGCTGGTGTTCTCCTTCGGGAAGAAGTATCCCATTCCAGGCTTTATCGAGACGAAAACAGTGTCTCCCTCCTTCACGCCCTGAACCATATGTGGCATGTCTATTTCAAGCGTGCGTTCTGAAATCTCTGGTGCTGCATTGACCTCATAGCGGATGAACTGTCCAAGGTGCTGGATGATTCCGACTTTGCCGGGAACTGAATCATCTGTTTTGGTTGGCGAAACAGACATCTGCTCAGGCCTTGCACCGATAAGGACAGGTGAGCCAGGCTTGCCGTCGCTTGAGTTTCTGCTGTGATCTATGGAAACTGTTATCGGAAGATCCTTGATTCTTGCCGAATCTGCGGATTTCTCAATTGTTCCCTGGAAGAGGTTCATCTTCCCGATGAAGTTGGAGACGAAGGCGTTCTGAGGATGGTTGTAAAGCTCATCTGATGTTCCTATCTGCTCTACAACGCCAAGGCGCAGGACTGCCAGCCTGTCTCCGATTGCCATTGCTTCTTCCTGGTCGTGTGTTACGAACAGGGTAGTGATGTTGGTCTGTTTCTGAATGCGCCTTATTTCGCCGCGCATGTAGCGTCTGAGCTTTGCATCGAGGTTTGCAAGAGGCTCATCGAGCAGCAGGATGTCAGGATTGTACACAAGAGCCCTTGCAATGGCTACTCGCTGCTGCTGTCCGCCTGAAAGTCCCATCGGGCTTGGGTTGCGCTTCAGTTCTTCCTGAAGTCCAACAAGCTCCATTACTTCGGTGACCTTCTTCTTCACCTCTGCTTCAGGAACCTTGCGGACCCGG
The DNA here is from genome assembly GCA_023230175.1 of Candidatus Cloacimonadota bacterium. GTDB lineage: Bacteria > Cloacimonadota > Cloacimonadia > Cloacimonadales > WRIO01 > JALNXV01. Next base: position 1,533 of record JALNXV010000122.1, on the reverse strand, counting down.
AGCCCATAGGCGACGTTCTCGAATATATTCATGTGTGGATACAGGGCAAAGCTCTGGAATACCATTCCTATGTTTCTTCTGAAAGGCGGGATGGTGGTGATGTCTGTGTCACCGTACATGATCTCGCCGCTTGTTATGCTTTCAAGTCCTGCCGTGCTTCGAAGCAGTGTCGTCTTTCCGCAGCCTGACGGACCGAGAAGGCAGAAAAGTTCTCCCGGGTTCACTGTGAATGAAACGTCCTTCAATGCATGGACTGCTGCTTTTGTGTTTTCGTTGAATACTTTGTTTACTTTCTGGTATGAAAGGTTCAAGCTCATTGGTCTCTCCTTGCTGTTTTTCTTTCCATTAACTAATCCGGCCTGCCGCAGCAGGCCGGAAAACAATCAGTTCATTTAAGCATTATCTAGAGAATCCAGTTGGAGAACTTGTCGGAAAGCTCGTTCCTAAGCTCTGCAGCCTTGACTGCATCATAGTCGAACAGCTTGATCTCTCCGAGTGCTGGGAGATGCTTCGGTCCTGGAAGATCATTGATTACAACACGGCGGTTCTTGACTTCGTTGATGATCTTGTATGCATCATATGATGTCAGGAAATCCATGAAGAGCTGGGCAGACTTGAGGTTCTTGCAATTTGCAATGATTCCGGACGCATCAAATCTTGCTCCGGTTCCTTCTTCTGGGTAGCAGTAGGTGACAGGATCGCCGGCTTCAATATATGTAGCCACGTTAGCTTCGCCTGTAACTCCGATTCCGTACTCTCCGCGTGCTACTGATTCAGGCACTGTCTTGGAGCTTGCTACGAACACTGCGTTCTTTGCAACTTTCTTGCAGAATTCCTCACCATAGAGTGTATACATCATGAAAAGCTGGGCATATGCCGATCCGCTGAGAGCGGGGTTCGCCAAGATGATCTCACCCTTGAACTTCGGATCCGCAAGATCAGACCACTTGGTCGGTCCTGTTCCGTTCGGGTAGATGTTGGTGTTGATGATGAAGCACTGCAGAGGCATTGAATAGCCATAGTACCGCGGATTGTCGCCCTTGTCTCTTACAGTCTCTGAAATAGAATCGTGGTTAACTGATCTGTACGGGGTGAAGTAGTCATAGAATTCATCATAAGTTTCTTTTGCGATTCCCATGATTATATCTCCGCTTGGCTTTGGCTGCTCGGCCATGAGCCTTGTCTTGAGCTCGTTGGAACCTGCAGTGATGATCGTGGTCTTGATCTCCGGATGAATCTCATTGAACTTGGTAACAAGAGCTTCGGTTTCTTCATCCGATGCAGCTGACCAGACTGTGATTTCATTGGTTGCTACAGGACCTGCGGCCTGAGCTTCTGGAGCACCCTGAGCAAAAAGGCATGTCGATAGAATCGCTACAAGCAGAATTGCCATAAGTTTTTTCATTGTTTTCCCTCCTGATGCAGCTAATTACTGCATGTTTTTCTTTTGTGTTTGTAATTGTACAACAGCAAATTAGATTTAGCAACAAAAAAAGATATTAAATAGAACCGTTCTGAATATTGCGTTTAGGC
>JALNXV010000121.1 GCA_023230175.1 Candidatus Cloacimonadota bacterium | reverse complement strand
AAAAAAAAAAATAAAATTTTACCATAAATACAGCTCTGAATACATTAGAACACCGGCTTAATCTCGTCATTGCGATGAGCCTGCGAAGAAGCAATCTTTTGTCTTCAAGTCCCTTCTCGCTTCGCAATTAGAGACTCAAGTCCAAAGCCGAACTTGACTTGCAATGAGCGAAACGAGTCAAGTCCGGCGATTAAACAAGAAAATAACAAGGGACCTCCAAGATGCTTTAAAGCATCCTGGAGGTCCCTTGTTACTTAGTTACATAAAACAACCAGAGATACTATATCTAAATCATTAAAAAATCAAAAAATTAAAAGAAAAATATATGAAGAATGATAGATAAGGTAAAAATGCTAAATAAAAATAATGATTATTAATAAATATTAAATACTATTTGTAAAATTTCGTTGCAAGCAAGGATGCTCGTACAACAAAAAAAGTACAAGCAAGGATGCTCGTACAACAAAAAAAGTACAAGCAAGGATGCTCGTACAACAAAAAAAGTACAAGCAAGGATGCTCGTACAACAAAATAATGTACAAGCAAGGATGCTCGTACAACAATATTAGATAAAAATAATTATTACATTTTACAAATAAGATTTGAGGAACTGACCGGTAGCAGATATTTTTTTCTTGCTTATTTGTTCTGGAGTACCCATTGCAAGGATTTGACCGCCTTTATCTCCACCTTCAGGACCAAGATCAATAATATAATCAGCAGATTTAATAACATCTAAATTATGCTCAATCACAATAATAGTATTTCCCATATCAACTAATCTTTGTAAAACAGAGAGTAATTTTTTTATATCATCAAAATGTAAACCGGTAGTTGGTTCATCAAGTATATATAATGTTTTTCCGGTGCTGGTTCGGGATAATTCTTTAGCGAGCTTAATTCTTTGAGCCTCTCCGCCGGAAAGAGTAGTTGCAGCTTGTCCTAATTTAATATATTCAAGCCCGACATCAATAAGAGTTTGAAGTTTTTTTGCGATATTAGGGATATTTTCAAAAAGTGAATAAGCTTCTGAGACATCTATATTCAGAATATCAGCAATACTATAATTTTTATATTTCACAGATAGAGTTTCTTGATTATAACGTTTACCATTACAAACCTCACAAGTAACATAGACATCCGGCAAGAAATGCATTTCTACAAGTCTCATACCTCCACCTTGACAGGTTTCACAGCGACCACCTTTAACATTAAAGGAGAACCTGCCGGGATTATATCCTCTAAGTTTTGCAGCAGGCAATTCTGCAAATAGGTTTCTAATAATATCAAAAAGTTTTATGTATGTAGCGGGATTTGAACGAGGAGTTCTACCGATAGGTTGTTGGTCTATAGCAATAACTTTATCAAAAAATTCCAGTCCTTCAATAGCATCAAAGTTACCATATCGAGCATTAGCTCTGTTTAATTTATTAGCAGCTACCGGCAAAAGAATCTGATTTATTAATGAGCTTTTCCCCGAGCCGGAAACACCGGTAATACAAGTAAAAACGCCAACAGGTATATCAACATTTATATTTTTTAGATTGTTTTGTCTTGCTCCAATAATTTTTAAAAATCTATCGTCTGCTTGTCTTCTTAATTTTGGAACTTCTATCTTTAACTCTCCTGATAAATACTTTCCGGTCAAAGATTTTTTATTAGCTTTAATTTCTTCTAAGTTTCCGAAGGCGACAATCTCTCCCCCATTTACGCCGGCATAAGGACCAAAGTCTAAGATTTTATCGGCAGAACGCATCATATCCTCATCGTGTTCTACAACGATAATAGTATTTCCGATATCTCGTAGATGTAAGAGCATTTCAATCAGTTTATCATTATCTTTTTGATGCAAGCCTATACTCGGTTCATCTAAAATATACATTACGCCGACTAAGCCACTACCGATTTGTGAAGCTAATCTAATGCGTTGAGCTTCACCACCGGACAAGGTTGGAGATTTTCTATCAAGAGTTAGATAATGAAGTCCTACATTTTCTAAAAACTGTAATCTTGCCTTAATTTCTTTTAAAAGGTCAGCTGCAATAATAGCTTGGTTACCTTTTAGCTCTAAGCTATTAAAGAAAGATAAGGCATCTCTAATAGATTTTTGTGAGACAGTGACAATAGACTCTCCGGCAATTTTAACAGATAAAACATCCTTTTTAAGTCTGGCACCCTCACAAACATAGCAAGGCTTATCGGAAAGATATTGCAAATACCACTGTTTCATTGTATCAGAGGTAGTTTCACGCATTCTTCTTTCCAAAGTATTTATAATGCCTTCATAATTAGTTGAAAACTCTCTTTCACCATATTTACTTTGCCATTTTATCTTAAATCTCTTCCCTTTTACACCAAATAAAAGTATCTTTTGAGCTTCAGGAGAAATATCTTTCCAGGGAGTATCTAAAGAAAACTCAAACATCTTAGATAATTCTAATAATTTACTTGTAGTCCAATTATTTTTCTTTTCACTTAACTTTCCCCAAGGAGCAACTGCTCCACCATTAATAGATAAATTTTTATCAACAATAATCAAGTCCGGATCAAATTCTAATTTCGTGCCTAATCCATTACAATTAGGACACATACCAAGAGGTGAATTATATGAAAAATGTTGAGGTATTAAATCGGGAAAACTTATTCCACACTTAGCACAAGCGTTATGTTCTGAGATTAACTCTTGTTTATTTTCGTCAACATAATCAATTTTTACCATACCGGAACTTAGTTTTAAACAAGTCTCAATAGAATCGGTTAATCTTGTATGGATATTTTCTTTTATTACAATCCTATCTATCACAACATCTATATTATGTTTACTTTTTTTATCTAAGACAATTTCTTCGGCTAAATCACGCATTTGACCATTTATTATTACTTTAGTAAAACCTTCTCGACGTAATTCATCCAATTCATCTTTATGTTCACCTTTTCTATTTTGAATCAAAGGAGCTAATATTTGAATTTTTGTCTTTTCAGGTAAAGTTAAAAGTCTTTCAACTATTTGATCAATACTCTGAGAGCTTACTTCATCTCCACAATTATAACAGTACTGTTTACCAATACGGGCAAATAAGATTCTCAAATAATCATATATCTCTGTCACAGTACCAACTGTCGAACGTGGATTTTTACTGGCTGCCTTTTGATCAATTGAAATTGCCGGAGATAATCCTTCTATATAATCAAGTTTAGGCTTTTCCATCATACCAAGAAATTGTCTGGCATAACTTGAGAGTGATTCCATATATCGTCTTTGTCCCTCTGCATAAAGAGTATCAAATGCTAAAGATGACTTTCCTGAACCGGAAACACCGGTAAATACAATCATTTCATTTCTTGGTAATTCTACATCTATGTGTTTTAAATTATGCTCATAAGCACCTTTAATAATAATTGAATTTTTCATAGCTACCTCTTGATATGCAAAATATTTTACAAGATAAATACTGTCAACAGATATTTTTGCATATTTGCAAACAGAATTACCAATATCACTTTAAATTTTATTAAATATGTGGTTATGCCTTGACAAAATTTTTAGTTTTAAAATGATAAATTCTATTAATAAAAGGATATGTAAAATGATATTATTAGCAATTGATACAAGCTCAGTTTCAGGTAGTATAGCTCTTGCTTCGGCAAATGAAAACTTGACTGATTTCAAAATCATCTACCAGCAATATTTAAGTATAAATATAACTCATTCTGAAACTCTCTTACCGGAAATTGACAATGCATTTAAAAAGAACAAATTAGACATTAATCAACTTTCAGCCGTTTTAGTCTCAATCGGTCCCGGTTCATTTACCGGAATTAGAATTGGTCTTGCAACAGCAAAAGGAATTTGTACAGGCTTAAAAATACCCTTAATACCTTTCAACACACTTGAATTATTAGCCACAAACGTTTACGGAACCGAAAGACAAATCTTATCCCTTATCGATGCCAGAATGAACGAAGCATATATATCAATTTATAACCATAATCTTTCAATAGAACTTCCAGCTGAACTTAGACCCTATGACCAAATATGCAAAGACTTAAACGAAAAATATTTATGTGTAGGGCATACTCATTTAATAACTAATAATAATGATAATTTTGCCTTTGCCTTAGCTCATCAAAATATCATTAACGCCTCATCAATGTTCAGCTTATTAATATATCATAATTTACCTATAGAATATAATCCGGAAATAATCAATAATACTGAACCTACTTATATCAGAAGTTCAACAAATTAATCTCATTTAGCCTAACTCTCCATAGTTTTTAAGGTTATAATAGTACTATTAAGACCAATGATTCTTACATAATCAATGTTTGATGCTATTTTTTTTAACAAGAAAATATTTGGACAACTCTCTATATCATCATTACATAAAGTTGGATTTAACGGTAAACCCTCATCTCTAAATCTGAGAATAACTTCATTAGAGTTTATCTTAACCATAACATCAATATGTTTATTAGAGGCACAATTATTTATGATATACATTGCCATTTCTTCACTTGCCAAACCAACTAACATTGATGTCTTTTGATTTATACCTTCTTGTAGAGCAAATTCTGATATTTTTTGAGACAAACCAACTGCTGATTCAGGATTACATTTAATAGTTAAATCTAATTCTTTATGATTATATCTTTTATTAAACAAAAAGACAGTATCATATTGATTTTTGTATTTATTCCTTATATAGATACTCACGCTAAATATCATTAAAGCAGTAATGACTTCAGTTATTGAAAAAGATAACCAAATACCTTTACCACCAAACAATTGTGATAAAAAATATGCAAGAGGAATAACTGATAAACCTTGCACAATTGAAATAGCTATAGCAAGAGCTTTCCTATTAATTGCTTGATTGTAATACATCATAACAAAAGAAAAGCCAACCCCAAACAAGCTTGGTGAAAAATATCTAAGTGCTTCAATACCGGTTTTAAGATACTCTTGTTCGTGTACTCCATATAAAGCTAATATTTGTTTGGGCAAGATTAAAAAACCTGCTATAAGAACAATTGCTGAATACAAGACAAATTTTAATGCGGGCATAACAGCAAACTTAATACCTTGCCAATCTTTCTCTCCAAACATAACGCCTACTATAGGCATCATAGTTTGAGTAGCACCGGCGATAAATAATGAAACTAAGGATAAACAAGATAAACAAACAGAAAAAGCAATCATTCCGGCAGTCCCAAGTGTATTTAAAACTATATGATTAATACAGATAATTTTTGTAAAGATAAAGATCTGTCCAAAAGCTGAAGTTATTCCGGTAGTAATTATAGAAAAAGTTTCAGAAATAAAATTCTTTGATATTTTACCAAACTTCAATTGATGCTTTATCTTTAACATAAAATATAAGATCATTAAAGCACCAACAAAATAACCTATTACAGTGGCATACGCTGCTCCGGCAATACCAAATCCAAAAAACCTTACAAGTATAATATCCATACTAAGATTAACAACATTTGATACTATCAATATCTTTGAGGCATATTTCGGAAAGCCATCTGAACGGATAAAATATGTCAAACCGGAAACTATCATTATAAAAGGAGCACCAAAAAATAATACTCGAGTATAATCACTTACTAAAGAATTTAAATTTGCTTGACTTGACATTATTGAAGTTGATTGAGTCATAAAAAATAAGCCTATCAAAGGAAAGATAACACTACTTAAAAATAAAAACATAAATGATATACTAAATACTTGTCTTGCCTTGTCTATATCTCTTGCACCTCTTGCTATAGACATTAAAGTAGAGCCACCAACCCCTATTAATGAAAAAATTGTAGAAAAAGTCAATGATAAGGGCATAGCAAGATTCACCGCTGCAAGTTCTTTAGCACCTAAGAGATTTCCGACAATCATTCCATCAATAACAATTGCCATAGAATTTGACAGCGACATTAAGATTGTCGGTAATAGGTATTGCTTAAATTTATCAGCTATCAAATAGTGTTTTCTCTCAAACATTTAATTCCTGCCAATCAAAAAAACCAAGTTCCTTTAATGAAACAATAAATTTTTCAAGATAATCATCACTGGTAATAGGCCATTGAAATTTATATCTATACAATATTTGAGCAGTATAATCATTTATGGTATGTATAGTAGCAACCCTTTTACCATTACCCATATTCAAATAAGCAATTATACCTGCAAGATGAACTGCACGTTTTTTATCTTTCATTGCTTCGGCAAATGCTTTTTGAAAACATTCTTCATTTACAGTATCAATAATAAGTCCCTCTTTATTCATAATCCTGATAATATCTCCAATATAAATATAATGATAATTATAAGGATGGAATAAACAACATTTTGAAGGAGACGTAGCAAGTTTTAAAATTGCCTCTGCCGTACTATCAATAGGAGCAAGTTCTGTCGCTTGAGACATAGCTTTGTATGAAATACTACCAATAGCACAATACGCCTTAAGCCTGTTAACAAAACCGTTTGTATTAAAGTTTATTTGAAATTCTCCATCTCTATTACGAGCCATAAGATTTCCAACCCGCATTATTTTTGCATCTAAGCCCTTGCTAACAGCTGTTAAAACAAGTTTTTCTGCTTCAAATTTGCTATTGATATATTTATTTTCCATATTTTGACCTATATACAAGGTTTGCTCATCAAATTTACTATTTTCCGGAGGAACGTTTTCTATGCTCAAACCGGCTACACTGGTAGTAGAAATCTGTATATATCGACAAGCTTTCTTAAAAGAAAAATCTATTCCATTTTTTACACCCATAACATTAATTCTATTTATTTGGTCATCAGCCGCATAATGCTTAACATTTGCAGCACAATTAATAACTGTGTCTATAGGGTAACTATGCAATTTATTAAAATCTTCAATATTGGTAATATCACCCTCAACTGTAAAAATTCTGGTATTAAATAACTCATCAAAGCTATTATCAAAATAATAAACAAGTAAACCCTTAAGTCTTTTTTCTAAGGATTCTTGTCTCCCTTTACGCATCAAACAATATACTACACCTGACTCTTTTTCAAGAAATGATTTTAAGATATGTATCCCTAAAAATCCGGTCGCACCTGTTAATAATAGATTACCAATAGGTCTGAGTTCTGCTTTATCAAAATTATCTACAGTATTTTGTTGAAGGATTTCATCAATTGATGCACTCAAATTTTTATTCTTAACAGTAAATTCAATTACAGGTTTATTGATTATTGCAGTTTCTCTCTTTATTAACAATTGAGCAATCTCTCGTGGCGTAGGATTAGTAAAAATGTCACCATAACTAATTTCATATCCTGCATTCATAGCATCTATTGTTACTTGAGTTACTTGCAATGAAGTGCCTCCAAGATCAAAGAAACTATCTATAGCTCCAACTTTTGAAATACCCAATATTGATTGATAAATATTACAAAAAGTTTTTTCAATTTCATTTTTCGGCGGAATATAATCGTTTTGTGCCATCAACATTGGCACAGGTAAAGCCTTAATATCTGTCTTACCATTAGGTGTTGTTGGTATTTCTTTTAACTGCATATAGGCAGTAGGAACCATATACTTTGTTAGTTTTTTTGATAAAAACTCACGTAAAGCTTCTATTTTAATCTCTGACTTAGAAGTATAATATGCACAAATATGATCATTATTTTGTATCTTTTTTATTGTAACAACTGAGTTCATTATATCGGGATATGACGCTATTGCTGATTCAATCTCGCCTAACTCAATCCTTAATCCTCTTAGTTTTATCTGATTATCGGTTCTACCTAATATAACAATCTCACCTTTATCTGTCCATTTTGCATAATCACCGGTTTTATATAACCTCTCATTATTGACTACGACAAACTTCTCATCTGTTTTCTCTTGATTATCCCAATATCCTCTTGCAAGCCCATTTCCTCCGATAAATAATTCACCTGTAACTCCAATAGGAAGCGGATTTGCATCTGCATCCATAACATATTCTTGCACATTCAGCAATGGAGCTCCAATAGTAATCTTATCATCAGTTAATATCTTAGCATTTGAAGAAACTGTAATTTCAGTTGGTCCGTAAGTATTAATTAAAATTGCTTTACTAAGTTGTCTAAGTTTATTATATAAAGTTATAGGATAAGCCTCTCCCCCCGCCATAATAACATTACATTTTGATATAGCTTGTTGTAGTTCAATGGATTGTAAATATTGGCTCATTCGAGAAGGTGTGGCATTAAAAGCATCAGCCTTAGATGAGTTAAATAATTCGGCAAGCTTTAAGGGATTTTGAGTTTCATCTTCATTGGCAAAGACAAGAGTTAAACCATTCATTAAAGAAGTAAAACTCTCCTTTAAAAACATATCAAATGATACTGTTGTAATTGAAAGCATCGTATGACAATTTTTTACTAATTCATACACGTGCCTATTTTTAGGATGATTTGTAACGTAATTTGTTATCCCTTTATGTGTAAGCATAACTCCTTTTGGCACACCTGTTGAACCGGAAGTATAGATTAAATAACAAAGATTATCAGGCTTAATTTCTATATTCGGATTATTTGATTTTTGATGAGTCAATAAGCTATCAACATCAAGTTTATTATCAAAATCAGTAATATTACTATTTGTTTTATCACAAATAATAAACTTTGCTTTACTGTCAGTTATAACGTGTTGAACTCTTTCCGGTGGATATTGAGGGTCAATCGGAATATATGCACCACCCGCCTTAATAATGCCAAGCATAGTAGCAATTAATCTACTATCTCTTGTAAGTATAAAGCCAACTCTATCTTCAGGGTTTAAACCTTTATCTATTAATGACCAGGCAATGCTATTTGCTCTTTGATTCAATTCATTGTAACTTAATCTTTCTTTACCGGCAATAAGAGCTATCTTATTTTTATTCATATTAACAATTTGTTCAAACATACTATGTAAGATTTCATTCGCTACTTTTCCTTTTGTTTGATTAAAGGAATCGATCAATTTCTTTTGTTTAATAGATAGTAAAGAAATTGTAGATAATGATTTATTTATATCAGAAACAAAACTTTCTGCAACCATTTGACAACATTCAGAAAATGTTTGCATATATTTTTTA
>JALNXV010000120.1 GCA_023230175.1 Candidatus Cloacimonadota bacterium | reverse complement strand
GGTTGTTGTGCGAGCATCTTGCTTGCACCCTTTTTTTTCCTACAAGCCGGGAGCTTATAGAACAATTTGTCCTCAATTCCCTTCTCACTTACTCGACCAGGATGGTCAAGCTACGTTCTTTTTCTCGACCAGGATGATCGAGCTACGTTCTTTTTTCTCGACCAGGATGGTCAAGCTACGATATCTGTGATTATAGAATCAAGTCCGGGTCATAAAAAAATCCCTCCAAACTAAGTTGAAGGGAATAAAATAATTCTATTTTCTTTTTTTAGGCTTTTCAACCTTTTCTTTTGATACTTTGGTTTTATCGACCTTTTTAGACATTTTATGAGGGGTTGAAACTCCAATCAAGCTTAGACAATTTTTAATAACAATCTTAATTGCTGTAATTAAATATAAACGAGCTAAAGTTGTCTCTTTAGTTCTTTTATTTAATACAGAACAATCATGATAATATTTATGAAATTTTGATGCTAAATCAGTCACATAATCGCAAAGTCTATGTGGTTCTCTATGTTCAGCAGCCGCAATAACAATATCAGGAAACATATCTAATAGCTTAATTAATTCTAACTCATCAGGACGGTTTAATTTTTTCATTTTACTTGTATCAAATTCATCCGGGTGAAAATCAAATTTCTTAGCTTTATCTATAATACTACAAATCCTTGCAACAGCATATTGACAATAATAAACAGGATTTTCTGAAGATTGCTTTTTAGCCAATTCCATATCAAAATTAAGATGTGAGGTTGGTTTTCTATCGACAAAGAAAAATCTGGCAGCGTCTTTACCTACTTCATCAATAAGCTCATCCATAGTAATGATTTTACCGGCTCTTTTTGACATTTTAATCTTTTCACCCTCATTAAATAAATTAACTTGTTGTAAAAAGACAAATTCTAATTGTTCTTCGTTATAATTTAATGCTCTCAAAGCTGCAATTAATCTTGGAATATATCCGTGATGGTCCGGACCTAAAACATCTATCATTATATCAAATCCTCTTTGATATTTTGTTAAATGATATGCGATATCCGGAACTATATAAGTAGGTTCGCCATCTGTCTTTAGCAAGACCCTGTCTTTTTCGTCTCCATAACGAGAAGAATAAAACCAAATAGCTTCATCTTTTTCATAGGTACATTTAGCTTCATAAAGATAGCTCAAAACTTCTTCAATAATGCCTTGAGACCTTATAGCTTTTTCAGAAATCCAGCTATCAAATTCTACATCAAAATAATCTAAACTCTTTAATTGGATATTATGAATCTCTTCAAGAGCAAATCTTTTAATCTTTTGAATACGTTCAAGTTCAGACAAATGTAAAATTCTTGTACCTTCCATAGCATTTAGGGTAGTAGCAAGAGATTTAACATATTCTCCATGATAAGCTTCGAGAGGCATCTCCCCTATATTTTCACCCAGAATTTCTCTAAATCTTAGTTCAATTGATTCGGCAAGGATTTCGACTTGATTACCGGCATCATTGATATAAAATTCTCTTAATGCTTGAAATCCGGCACAGTTCATTATTCGATACAAAGAATCACCATAAGCTGCAGCTCTTGCACTAACGATATTTAATGGCCCTGTTGGATTTGCACTAACAAATTCCAGTAAAACTTTCTGCCCCTGACCAAAATCAGATTTTCCATAATCATCAGGATTAGTATAAATATCAATTAAGGACTGGTAATAGATATTGCTATTTACAATAAAGTTAATAAAACCCGGTCCGGCAATAGATACGCTTTCAACAATCTTATTCTTTTTAAATTTAGCAAGCATTTTTTCAGCCATTACTTTTGGATTAAGATTGTTCATTTTGGCACTGATTAATGCTACGTTAGTAGAAAAATCACCATGATCTTTAGCTTTAGGGATTTCAATAGAAAACTTATCATTGTAGAGTAGCTTTTGACTCTTTAAAACCTTGATAATCTCTTTTCTTAATAATTCTTTAATTTTCATCTTATAAATTTCCTAATCTAAGAGTTAATCATTTAATTCTTCAGAATTTACATCAAAATCATTCTGTTCATTTGGCATCATTTTTTTTGTCCAAAGGTCTTCAATTTTGTATAAACTTCTGACATCTTCACTAAAAATATGAACTATTATTTCGTTTAAGTCCAACAAAATCCATACGCACGCATCAAAACCTTCTTTACCTAATAGTTTGATATGATTTTCTTGAGCTTTATCAATTAGATATTCTGCAATTGCCTTATTATGTAATGTTGCTGAACCACTACACACAACAATAAATTCTGTAAAACTGCATTTGTCACGTACATCAACTGAAACTATATCTTCTGCCTTTTTTTCAAGCAACCATTGTTTAACTTGCTCAACCTTGTTCTCTAAACTTGATTCCATAATACTCCTTATTTAATCTTACTTTTTATTAACATTAAAAAATTTCTCATAATCTTTACCGGCGATAATGATAAATGGAACTTCAAAATTTTTATTTACTGCATAAATAACATTGTTAATCCCGGTCATATCCTTTAATCTTCGAAGGTCATTTTCATCATTATGTTTTACTACAATAACAGTCTCATCATATACAAACTTTTGAGCATTTCTTGTATTAACCACATCGATATTTGCATTTAATAGATATTCATTAATTCTATTTGCCACACCTTGAAATCCACATCCGTTATAAATGTAAACTCTAATTGCAGGGAAAACTTCCTCTACAGATTTTTTATCATCGATATAATCTTTTTTAATAAAAAGACTTACAATCATACCCACAATAATCACGATAATTAAAAAGCCAATAATCAGCTTTATACTATTTTTCATTATTAAATTCTTCTTTTAACTTGCTTACTACTTCTTCAAAACTCTGAGGAATAACTCTCACATTAGAAACAGTTGTCATAAAATTGCTATCACCAAACCATCTGGGTACCATATGTATATGCAAATGTTCATCTATTCCTGCACCGGCAGCTTTTCCTAAATTTATCCCTACATTAATCCCGTCAGAATTAAAAACTTTTTTAATGATTACTTCTGTACGTTGTACTAACACGGATAAATCAGTAAGTTCTTCAATACTTAAAGCACTTAAACTTGAAACGTGTTTCTTTGGCACTACCATCAGGTGACCATTATTATAGGGATATAAATTCATAATTACGAATGATAGCTTTGTTTTATATACTAATAGAGATAAATCATCAGATATGTTTTCTGATTTAATACTTTCACAAAAGATGCACTTATTTTCTTTTTCAGCTTGTATGTACTTAAATCTCCACGGAGAATATAGATATTCTTTACTCATAAATCTTTTTTTCCATCCAATCTAACTCTGTTTGCTCTGTATAATTTGCATTAATAACGACATTATAACCTTTTAAACTTGAATCTTGAGCAATAATTGAATTTGAAATATATGAATTCATACCAATATAGGTATTTTTCCCTATACGAGTATTACCTGATAACTTTGTATTAGCACAAATTGTTACATCATTTTCGATGATTACATCTTCCTGTATTTGAACTGTCGATGGATTTTCAATAGTAACACCATTACTTAACCAGTATCTATTTATATATTGATAATGTTCATACTCCAATTCAGACAATTGTAATTGAGAATTAACTCCTGCCGCTTCATTGACGTCTTCAAGTAAAACTGTTTCCATAACTTTATTTTCTTGATAAAAAATCTTAATTACATCAGTTAAATAATACTCATTTTGTGCATTATTATTATCAATTTTATCTAAAGCATCATACAAATCTTTACTATTAAAACAATAAATACCTGTGTTTATTTCATTTATCTTTCTAATTTCTTCATTAGCATCTTTATATTCAACAATCTCTTTGATTTTTCCTGTAATTAAATTTTCTCTAACAATCCTGCCATACTTATCGGGGTTATCTAAAATCATAGTCAAAACTGTACATACAGCTTGAGATTCTTTATGTTGTTGTAGCATTTTACTTAATGTTTCAGCTTTTAATAAGGGGACATCTCCACATAAGATAAATATGTTTCCATTAAAATCTTTGAAAGCTTCTTTTGTACAAATCACTGCACTGCCTGTACCGTTTTGTTCTTCTTGATATATATATTTAATAGCTTTATGCTCGATAATTGATTTCTTAACTAAATCCCTTTTAAAACCTACTACAACACCGATTAGGCTTGCATCTAATTGAAGACCGGTATTAACTACTCTTTGAACTAAACTCTTTCCGGCAAGTTCGAAGCAAACTTTAGGTTTTTCAGATTTCATTCTTGTTCCTTTGCCTGCAGCTAATATGATTACACCTGTAGGCTTTTCATTATTTATCATACTTTAAATCCTCCTTATTGATAATTTCTGATAGTTTCAAACTATTATATAGTTCTCTTACTGTTTTATTAAATTTTGGATGTAAAAGATCAGGTTTCAATTGACATAAAGGCTTTAAAACAAACTCTCTGGTATGCATATATTGATGAGGGATTATTAAATTTAAAGATTCATATAACATATTAACGTTATCTTTTATCCAAAAAACTATATCTATATCAATCAATCTTGGTCCCCATTTGATATTTTTTTCTCTACCCATAGAAATTTCAATAGCTTGACATTCTTGTAGTAATAACTCCGGTTCTAATGATGAATCTATCTCAATAATGGCATTTAAAAAATCATCTTGTTGTGTATTTCCCCAGGGCTTAGTAACGATAAAATCACTGACATTAAGTAATTTTATATCATCTAAACTATAAATCATTTCAATAGATTTTTGAAGATTTATTAGTTTATTGCCAATATTAGAGCCAATACTTAGATAATATCTCATTTTTTAAATCTTTCCATTTCTATTGCTACTGAACTTAAGCTTGCATTGATAGGTACTCCCGGTTTTTCTATAATAACTTTAACCCCGCTTACTAAGGAAAAATCTTTTAAAATATTTGTAATTATCGTATTTGCACAGTCTTCTAATAAATGAAATTGTTGTACTTCCATTATTTGTTTTACTTCATCATAGATTTTAGTATAATCAACTGTATCAGCTAACTCCTTGATATTAATATCATTACTATCATTTGTATATATACATAAATTAACATTAAATCTTTGACCAAGTTTTCTTTCTTCAGGATACACTCCATGAAAACCATAAAATATCATATTATTTAATTTAATCTTCATTGAACATCCTTTTTTATTATTTTTATTTGATTCTTCTTTTCAAATCTTTTATCAATAAACTTGACTATTAATGCAGAACATACTAAGCTGATTATTGAAATCAAAATTGATATACCCTCAACAAGATTTAAGAGGTAAAATGACACGATATAAAACATTATCATCATTAGGATAGGAAATACAAAAATGATAAATGCTGAAAATATCTTTGCTTTCGAATTCACAATAATTTCTACAGTATCTCCAACTTGAAACTCATCTTTTGTATCAAAGACCATATCTACTTGATTTTTAATTCCACATATACCATGCATACTACACGAATCACATGAATCAATATTTAATCGTTGAACTACAATCTTATTTGACATTACTTCTTTTACTTTGCCTAACATTAAATCATTATCGTCAGTTTTAACTTCATTACAATCATTTATATTGTTCATAATCATCCTTTTAGAATATTATCAATAATATTACTTGTTGACTTACCTTCTTTAAAAGATAAGCTCTTCACTACACCGCCATTTTTTAATACTAAGTCTGAACCTACAATTTGTTCAGCCTTCCAATCTCCGCCTTTTACCAAAATATCGGGATTAATAATTTTTATTAACTCAAAAGGGGTATCTTCTTCAAAAATAATAATATAGCTAACAGATTGTAACCCTGATAGTACAATAGCTCTATCTTGTTGATTATTGATTGGTCTTGATTGACCTTTTAATCTTTTTACGGAATTATCTGAATTTAGGCCTAAAATTAGTATGTCTCCAAGTTTTGATGCTTCTTCCAGATACAATATATGCCCGGAATGTAGAATATCAAAACAACCATTCGTAAATACAATATTTTTATTATGAAAAATACCATTACTTTTTAAATCAATAAAATCATTAATAGTGATTATTTTATTCAAACAGTTCATTAGATTAATTATCCTCTAAGAGTTGTATATATTTTGCAGACAATACGATATCTTCTTTAGTTGCGGGATAAATGCCTTTTTTCCCACAGACAGCTCCTGCTGCGTGATTAGCGATAATAGCAGATTTCTTTATATCACACGAACTTGATAGGCAAAGAGTTAAAACGCTAATCACAGTATCACCGGCACCGGATACATCATAAACTTCTTTAGCAAATGTCGGAATTTGAATAATCTGTTGTTCTTTATCAAAAATTCTAAGTCCTTTATCACCTAATGTAATAACTAAATATTCGGGTTTAATTCTTCTAAAAACTTCTTGAGCAGCAGATAATAAATCATCATCTGACTGAATTTCTACACTTAAATTCTTTTGAAGTTCTATAAAATTTGGCTTAAAAACAGTACAATTTTTATAAGCAAAGAAGTTCTTAAACTTAGGGTCAACAGTAATAGGGATGTCTAACTGATTAGCTTTTTTGATTATATATTTGATAACTTTTTCAGTTAAAAGACCTTTATTGTAATCTTCTAAAATAACAGCATCCGCATTAGCAAGGGCAAGCTCAATTTTATGTAACACTTTATCTTCAAGTTCTTTAGAAATATCTTGAGTATTTTCCATATCATATCTGACAATTTGTTGACCTGCAGCAAACACTCTTGTTTTAATCGTTGTTTTTCTTTTTGAATCTTTAATTATATAATCAGTTTTTGCATTGCAATTGTTTAATAAATTTAATAATTGTTCGCCGTCAGAATCACGACCAATAACACCGATTACGATAGGAATACCTTTTAATGAAACAATATTATTAACAACGTTAGCTGCTCCACCTAATCGAAATTCTTCTTTATTAATATCTACGATTGGTACCGGTGCTTCCGGAGAAATACGATTAACATTTCCCCACAAATAATGGTCAAGCATTAAATCTCCGATTACAACAATTCTTTTACCATTAAAATCCGATAAAGTTTGATTTAAATCATTGATGTCAATAAATGAATCTTGCATACTAACTCCTAATTAATATAATATTGGATAATTCCCTGAAAAACAAGCATTACAATAAGATTCAGGTATGCTGACACAAGACAACAAATCTTTAATCGAAATATGCTTTAAAGTTTTTATATTAAAATAACTAATTATTTCTTCAAAGCTGAGTTTATTAGCAATCAACTCGTCCTTTGTAGGTGTGTCTATACCGTAAAAGCAAGAATATTTAACCTGAGGTGACCCGATTCTAAGATGAACTTCTTTTGCACCGGCTTCATAAATCAAGTTAATAATCTTTTTGATAGTAGTTCCTCTTACAACTGAATCGTCAATGAGCACAACTTTTTTACCTTCAAAGGTATGTGGTAAGATATTAAATTTTTGTCTAACAGATTCATCTCTGATTGTTTGTTCGGGTTTAATAAAAGTTCTGCCGACATAATGATTTCTGATAAGTCCGAAAGTAACAGGCATTTTCTTTTCGTTAGCATATCCAAAAGCGATAAAGTTGGATGAATCCGGGACCGGAACGACTAAATCAGGTTGAAAATCTTTATCATAAGATGCGAGTTTAGCACCTATTCTTTCTCTAACTTTGTAAACATCTTCATGGAATTGATAGCTATCGGGTCTTGAGAAATAGACGTGTTCAAAAATACAATGTTGAGTATTTTCAGTATTTCGATATTCAAGAGGGTTATTTTCAATATGTTTAATTTCTTTTTCATTAACGATAATGATTTCAGCCGGTTTTACCCAAGAAACATATTTTGCATTAAGGATATCGAGGGCACAGGTTTCAGATGCTACTACTATGGAATTATCTTCTGTTTTACCCCAAGACATAGGTCTGAATCCATAAGGGTCTCTAAACATATACATTTCAGTTTTTGTTGATAAAACGGTCGAAAATGCTCCTTTAACTTCTTTCATAAATGCTTTTATCGCTTCAACAATATTCAAATCTTCTTTTTCAATTTTATACATAATGAATTTTAATATTAACTCACCGTCATTTGTTGATTCGAAATAGACACCTTTATCTTCAAGTTTCTTCTTTATTTCTGAATAATTAACTAAATCTCCGTTACTGGCAAGAGCAAAAGAATTTCCGGATAAATTACTATATATATGAGGTTGAGAGTTAAGTTCAGATGAAGTACCTCTGGTAGGATATCTCACGTGACCTAAAGCTATTTTACCGGGTAATTTTTGAAGTTCTTCGTAAGTGAATACGTTTTTTACTAATCCTAATTTTTTTCTAAGACGGATAGTTTGACCGTCAGCTACAGAGATTCCGCAGCTTTCTTGACCTCTATGTTGTTCAGCAAACATTGCTGTAGCGGTCATTTCTGCTGCTTTACTATGATTGAAAACACCAACAATACCACACATTATTTATTATCTCCATTTTTCTTATTATTAAAATTTATTTTATTTTCTGTTCCTTTTAGCAAGCGAATTATATTGGATTTATGTTTAAATATTATAAAAAATGCCACTATTAAGCTAAAGTAAAAGACATAAGGGTCGTTAGAACTATAACTAAAAATATTAGTAGTTACTACAAATAACGCAGCAAAAATAGACCCGAGAGAGACATATTTTGTTAAGGCGACAACTGCTATAAAGAAACTAAAGGCAATCAATAACACAATGGGAGTTAAGGCTAAAAATACTCCGGCTGCAGTAGCTACACCTTTACCTCCTTTAAAAAGTAAAAATATAGTAAAGGTATGTCCTAAAATAGCAAAGATACCAATTAAAACCGGTAGCCATGCATATTCCATATTCCATTGTAAGATTTCTTTTACGATAAAAACCGGCAAGAATCCTTTAAGCATATCAAGAATTAAGACGATTATTCCGGCTTTTTTCCCAAGTATTCTTAAGACATTTGTTGCACCGATATTTCCACTTCCAAAGTTTCTAATATCAATATTTCTAAATAACTTTCCATAAATATAGGCGAATGGTATACTACCGATAAG
>JALNXV010000002.1 GCA_023230175.1 Candidatus Cloacimonadota bacterium | reverse complement strand
GAACACTGAAAGGAGTGTTAAAAAACGTACAAAAACCAACAACCATAATTCAAGTTGAGATAATGTAAATCCTATGCTTTCAAACATTATTTATTTACTGTAGATTAATCATTATATTCATTATATAATTAAAAAATTCTAAGAATTTATTAATCATCCAGGGTATAGTTAATAATAATATCAACATCACAGCAAGAATTTTAGGTATAAAGGTTAATGTCATTTCTTTGATTTGAATAATTGATTGCAAAATAGAAAGCAAAACACCGATTATTAAACCGGTAATTAGTATTGGAGCAGCTATTATCATTGTAAAATATATGGTTTGAGTTGCAATTTCAATGACTAATTCTTGAGACATAATAAACTCTTAAAATTTAAAACTTTTTACTAAGGATTCAACAACTAAATACCATCCATCAACAAGAATAAATAAAAGAACTTTAAGCGGAGCAGATATCATAGCCGGAGGTAACATCATCATACCCATTGACATTAAAATACTAGCGGTTATCATATCTATCATTAAAAAAGGCAGGTATATGAGGAATCCCATTTGAAAGGCAATTCTTATTTCACTTATTGCAAAAGCTGATACTAAAGTAGGTAGTGTTATTTCATCAGCATTATTTGGTTTGGGCAAACGTGAAGCATTTAAAATTAATGCAAGGTCTTTATCTCTTGTTTGTTTTAACATAAAAGCACGCAAAGGTTTTATGCCTTCTTTATAGAATTCTTCATGAGTAAGAGTTCCTTGAAGATATGGTTGTAGTGCCTGATCATTAATGTCTTTAAAGATAGGAGCCATTATGAAAAAAGTAAGAAATAACGCAATTGAAGCAAGTATCTGATTGCTTGGGGTAGGTTGAGTACCTAAAGCTTTTCTGACAAAAGAAAGTACAATTGTTATACGTGTAAAGCTTGTCATTAATATTAATATTGAGGGTGCTATTGAGAGAATCGTTAGTAAGAATAATATTTGCAGACTGTTAGCGACTTCAGCAGGGCTTGTAGCTTGATCAACTCCAATACTTATCCTTGGTATTGCTTGAGCGTTAAGGTCTGAATGAGAAAGAAATAAGCAAAAAACTATAAATAAAAAGGCTATAAAAAATCTTTTATTTTTTAAATTCATTTAGAGTATCCTTATTTATAATTTTTTTAAATACATTTTTAAAATCTTGCTTTGTAATTTTTTGTTGTTTAAGAGATTGTATTGTCTCTTCGTCAGTTATTTTATCAATTAAATTTATCATATTATTGCTAAATCCTATTATATAAGCAGTGTTATTAAACATAATTAAGCTTAAACCCTGTTTATTACCTAAATATAAGGTATCATAAAGATTGAAAGAAAGATTTTCGTTAGGATATTTAAGCTTTTTATTGAATTTTCTAATTAAATATAAAGAGAAATACAATACACCCGAAAGAATTAATAACATTCCAAGAAGCATTAATATCATCAATCCAAATGTTGGGGCAGAACCTGATTTTGTTTGTGTAATTATATTCTCAGTTTGATTAAGAGAATCAGCAAAGAATTTAGAATCTATTTGAATTGCTCTATTTAAAAGAAAAAATATATACCACATTATTGTGGACCTAAAGTTCTAATTCTTTCATCTCTGGATATAAGATTTACTATTCTTACAGCATAATTATCATCAACAACCATTACTTCACCAACAGCAAATTTCTTTCCATTAATCATTAAATCTACTAAATCTCCGGCTAATTTATCAAGTTCAACGACAGACCCTTGCCCCAAATCTAATACATCTTTGATTCTCATTTCAATATGACCTAATTCGACAGTAACGGGTAAACTGATATCAAGCAAAATATCAATATTAACATTTTTGGCACTTGAAGGACGTACTTCTTCGATTTCTGCAAAAGATGCTCTTGAAACCTTTACCGGATCTTGTTGAGGCTTTTGTTTTTTATTGCTTGAAGCTGATTCTTTATTAGTAACATTGACATTATCTTGGCTAGTTTCATTATCATCAACACTATCAAAGAGGTTATCTATTGTATCAAGTGAAGTTTGGTCAATAATCATAAAAAAAGAAGCTTCATTACCTAAGAGTTCAAAATTTAATTCTACGGTTTTGCTATCAGTCATAAAATCTTTTTGTATTTCTAAATCTGTTAGTTCAACTTCTGTTACAACACCTGAGGCTTCAATACCTTCAGCATCAAGTTCACTGGTAATAGAACCCATTACTTGATTAAGCATTTCCTGTATAGCATCATTATGTTCTTCCGGGATATATTCTACATCTCCGGTGCCTAACATCATTAAATCTGATAAAGAAGCTACAGTTGCTTTAGAAGTAATTAAATGAAATTGAAAATCTTGAGCTCCGGTAAAGCTAACTGTAATAATTAAACATGGTAATTGAGCTTTTTCCTCAATGACGCTAAAGTCAAAATCTGTAAATTCTTTTGTGGAAAAGTATATTTGTTGATTAGTTATAGTACTTAATACTCCTCCGGCATTTGAGTTTAAAAACTCTAAAAATTTATCTAAACTTTTTATACCGGTCATAAAACATCTCCTTCTTCATCAATCATATTTTCTATTCTGACAGCTCTTTGTTTCCCTTTTTTGCCTGGAGAAACAAGGAACTTTTTATGATTTTGTATTCTTGCAATAAGTGGGTTTTTGATTTTTGAGTTTAACAATAATATTTCACCTTCTTCAAGTTCAATAAAATCTTCAACGTCAATTTCTAACTTTCCTAATTCTACACTAAAATTAATGTTTGTATTTTCAATAGTTTTAGTAAGATTTTTTACATCTTCTTCGTTAGTTTCTTTTTTCATCATTGTCATATAATTTTGACTTATAAGCTTTTTTAAAATAGGTTCAAGCATAAAATAAGGGAAACAAAGAAGAATATAAAACTCAAAATTTCTTGCAATAACAGGGAAATTTAAAACAATCATTGTCTCTGATGCAGGAGCTATTGTAACTAATTGAGGATTTGTTTCAAAAGTTAGGATATTAGGTTGTAAAACATCAATATGTTGCCAGGCTTCTTTTAGGTATTCAAGTATCCTTTCAGAAACATTGTTCATCACTGAACGCTCTATTATTGTCGGAGTACCTTCATTTCTATTAATCATACTTCCGCTACCACCAAATAGTCTGTCAATAATAAAGAAAGATAAATTTGGATCTGTTTCAAGGATAGCTGAACCATCAAGATTTGTTATATCAAATATATACATATAAGTAAAATCAGATGCAGACATAGTAAATTCTAAATATGTCACTTGTTCTATTGTTGGGACCTTGACATCAATCATAGTCCTAAGAGCGTTTGAAAGATATGTAGAGAGTAATCGAGCAAAGTTATCATGAATGTTTCTTAATATTTTAAGCTGTTCTTTTGATACCCTATCCGGATGACGAAAATCATATAGTCTTGCTTCCTTTTCTTTTTGTAAAAGATCTTCTCCAAATTCCGGACCTGCCTCTTGCGATAAGAGGGCATCTACTTCTTCTTGTGACAGTAATTTACTCATAACACCTACTGTATAACATATTGTTCAAACAAGACGTTTGTAATTCTACCGGTTGTAAGCATACTATTAACAGTTTTCATTATATCTTCTTTAAAAATATCTCTATTATCTATCTTCTGTAATTCTTCAACTGAAAGTCTTGAAAAATAATAAATAAGCTTATCTTTAATTAATGGAGTTTTATTTGTTAACTCATCCGGAAGTTTTTTGTCAGCTTGTTTATGTTCAAATGATATAGATACAATAAAAAAGCGAGATTCAGCTCCAAAAGGATTAACAATCAAATCTCCAATTGCAAAGATTGTATAATCTTTAATATAATCTTTAGCATCAAAACTTGTTAAGCTTGAATCATTATTTTCAAGTGAGTTATCGTTGATTTGGGTTTTAGGGTTAGTAATATTTGCTGATTCGATAGTTTTTAGTTTAATCGGTTCAGTTTTTTCTCTTAAAAATAAAAAATAGATTGTTGCTCCAATAATTAATTGGACAAGTACAATAATTACGATGATTAAGATACTAATTTTACCTTTGTTATTCATATTATTCTCCGGGCATTAAAGAACGCCTGATTCCCTCTCTTAGATTTACAAAAATTTCAACTCTTCTATTTAAAGTTCTACCTTTTTCATTAGCGTTGTCAGCTATAGGTCTATATTCTCCATAGCCAATAACTTGAAATCTTTCCGGGCTGACTCCGAAATCAATAAGTTTACGGGTTAGAGCTATTCCCCGAGCAAAGGATAATTCCCAATTAGAAGGGAATTCAACAGTTTTAATCGGTAAATTGTCTGTATGACCTTCAACTCTGATTTCAAAAGGAACTGTATTTAATATTTCAGAGATTAAAACTAATAAGCTGTCTGCTGTAGGTTTTACGTTTGCTTGAGCTGATTCAAATAGTAATGGAGCACTAATATTAAAATGAATTTGGTCTTTTGATTGTGTCATCTTAATTTGATCTTGCATACCGGTTTTCTGTAATTGTTCTCTGATTTGTTTAACAATTGATTCAATAATTTGATCAATTTTACCTTTTCCTATTTGAAACATTGGCATTTTTGAGACAGGAAGACTTACCCCTTGTGAAGAAGTCATCATACCTAAAGCTCCTCTAAGTGAGGTCATTGCCATAGTGAATTTCTTTTGTTCAATCGTAGAATATGATATTAATAAAACAAAAAATGTAACCAATAATGTCATCATATCACCATAGGTGTTCATATATGCAGGAGCACCTACAGGAGGACATTCAGGACATTTCTTCTTCTTTGCCATAACTAACTACTGCCTTTTCTCAAGTTTGGAGAGATAAATGTTTCTAATTTATCGCGAGTAACTCTTGGGTTGTCTCCCGAATGAATAGATAAAACTCCAAATAAAATCATATTTTTAATATTTATTTCTTCTTTTGAACGTACCCCTAACTTGTTAGCAATAGGTGTTGCTACAGCATTAGCAAGCATCGAACCATAAAATGTAGTTATAAGTGCTACCGCCATTCCGGCTCCGATATTTGATGGGTCATCAAGCGATTTCAACATTTGAATTAATCCTATAAGAGTTCCAATCATACCAAAAGCCGGGCCAAAATTTGCTAATGTATCAAAAATTGATTTACCTGTTTTATGACGTTCTTCTAAGTTATCAATTTCTGTTGACATAACATTTTCTATTACTTCAGGTTCATTACCATCAACAGCAAGCTGAATAGATTTCTTTAAAAAATCATCATCAATTTTAGCCATTTCTCTTTCTAATGCAAGGATTCCTTCACGTCGAGCTTTTTCTCCAAGGTCAACCATACTGTCAATAATTTTGCCGGGTTCTTGTGGCTTAGAAAAAAAAGCATTTTTTGTTACTTTAAAAGAACCAATAATATCATTCATTGTAAATGATGCTATTGTAGCAGAAACTGCTCCGCCAATTGTAATCATAAGAGACGGATAATCTATAAAGGTCGGTAAATCTCCCTTTAATATTAAGGGGACAAATACAAGTGCAAAAGCAAAAATTATCCCTAAAAATGTTGCTATATCCATAAATAATCCTTACTTTTTATTTATAATTTCCCAATTACGTAAAGCACGACTTTTAAATTCAATTATCTTATCGATTACTTCGTCTGCTGTTTCTTTAACTATAACCTTTTTACCTGTTGTTAAACTTATAATTGTATCAGGAGTTGATTCTATAAATTCCATTAAATCACAGTTGATATAAAACTGTTGGTCATTTATCTTTGTTAATCTTATCATCCTACCTCCATTTTTTTACAAAATAATTATTCTTTTAAAAAAAGTCAATGATTTATTACTTTGAGTATGGAATTTTTTTACTTGCAAGATATTTATTTTTGTATGTTTCGGAAAATTTTTCATCTTAACTCCTTTTTCTTCTCTATGTAATGCACTTAATATGCCATAATATATATCGTCATTAACTATGAATAACTTTAATCTATAATAGAAAATCAAGTTTGATATTGATTAATCATATCTTTAAGTAAGGTAATAGCTTGAATTGGATATTTACCATAACTTGTTTCTCCTGATAGAGTTAAGGCAGAGATTTTGTTTTTAATAGCATAAGCTATATCAATCAATTCAGCCCTTGTTGGATTTGGATTTTTAATCATTGACTCAAGTATCTGCGTTGCAAGAAAGACAGGTTTGCCTGCAGTATGACATTTTTGAGTAATTAGATCTTGAAGATAAGGGATGTTAAGCATACCGCATTCATTTCCTAAATCTCCTCTTGCTATAAAGAAAGCATCAGCTACTTTTATTATTTCATCAATACTCTTGATTGATTGAGGTAATTCAAATTTAGCTATAAGCGAAATTTTTGAATTATTAAGTAATTCTTTAACTCGTAATATGTCAGATGAACTTTTTACAAATGAAAGAGCTATATAATCAAATTGATTGTATTGACAGAACCGGATATCATTGATATCTTTGTCATTCAAAAATTCTAACGGATAATCAGAACCCGGGAAAGCAATATGAGCATTTGGTTTTAATTTAACTTGATATAGATTAAAAAATTTTAAAGTAAAAGAAGTTTTATTATATTCAACTATTTCTGCATTTATAAGCCCATCAGAAAGGATTACTTGTTTTGATATCGGAGAAAAATCTTTAAGAGATATATTTATTTTAATATCATCCGTTATTGTTTCTTTAGAAAATATTTTGAGTGTGTTATTTTTTTTTATACATATATTTGAATTATAATTATAAAGTCTAACTTCAGGTCCTGCAATATCTCCTATGAGTTTACAGTTTTTAAATTGAGTATAATTTAAAATTGATTTTAGTCTTAATGCATCTTTATGATTGCCATGTGAAAAGTTATATCTGAATATATTAGCACCAGCTATAAACATAGCATTAATACTTTTATGATTAAATGTTTTACCAATAGTAGCAATAATCTGAGTAGTCATTTACTTTAAAAAATTATTTATATATTTAACTTTTAATTTATCTATAAAATCTTTGTTGTTTAATAAAGAATTGATTTGATTAATTAGATTGACAGACTTTTCATTATCTTTAGCTGCACATAGAAAGATATTTTCATTTAGCGAATTTAAATATTGGTATTTGATATTGTTCTTATATTTACCTGTAGTTTGATTTAAATAGATTAATCCTTTAATTTCTTCTTCAATAACAAAGTCTATTTGTTGATCAGTAAGCTTTTGTTGGCTTTCAATGTTATTATTTGAATAATGCACTGTTAGTCCAGCTTTTCTGAGCATAGGTTCGTATTTATAGTATGCATTTGATCCTACTATATATGTTTGTAAGTCGTTTAGCTCATTGATTTTAATTTTGTTATATATATTTTCGTTATAGAAAGCAACATGTTTAAGAGTGCATAAAGTATCAGAAAGAAGGATTTTGTTAGACATATTACGAGGTTTAAAATAAGGGGTTGCAATAAAGAAATCATTATTGTCTATTCTTTTCATTGCGTCCTCTAATGAAACATATTCATAATGAGTTTCTATTTGAAGCTCAGTAAATATTTCTTCAATAAAATATTTGACAATATTGTTTTCATTTTCTTTGTGAGAGTAAGGTGGATTATGTATCAAAAGAATATTAGCAGCGGAAAGAGAAAAGAAGATAAGTACAAAGATTATAAATATTATTATTTTTTTTGTCATTTGAATTCCTTAGGTTAATGAATATCTATGATATTGGTGTTATCTAAATAGTGTTTGGTTTTATATTCAGTAATATTTTTTATTTTTTCAGTAATCTCGACAATTCTGTTAATATTGTTAATGATATGTTGTAATTGTTTTTTAAACTTATCGTTTTCAGCTAATTTTTCTTTAAGTAATTCTGAGTAGCCTAATATAATTTGGAGAGGTTGATTTAGTTCATGCGAAACAGTTCCGGCCATTTCTAAAACACTTTGAAGTTTTTCAGCTTTAATTTTTTCTTGTTCAGCTTTTTTAAGTTCAGTAATATTTTCAGCTACTTTGACAAAGTGAGTTATTCTTCCTTCTTTATTTTTAATAGGAGCTATTGATGCAAATTCCCAATATAATGAACCTAATTTTGTTTTGTTGTATAATTCTCCGGTCCACTTATGCCCGGAAATAATAGTCTTCCACATTTTTTGATAAAAATCACTTGTATGGTATCCTGATTTAAAAATATTGACTGAAGCTCCTATCAAATCATCTTTAGTAAAGCCCGTTAATTCTGTTAATTTTGGATTTGCATATTCTATAACACCGTTAATATCGGTAATTAAAACAAGCCCGGGGCTTTGTTCGACAGCTTGAGTAATCTTTAATAAAAATAGTTCTTGATTTTTTCTTTTAATAGCTTGTTGACAAGACAATTCAATCATTTTTAAGTAGGTTCTGTCAAAGTCTTTGACTAAGAAATCGTAAGCACCTTCTTTCATTGCTGTTACAGCTAATTCAATGTCATTAGTACCTGTAATTATTATAACAGGGATATCTAGATATTTTTTAATAAAATCAATGCCTACACCATCCCCAAGGTTATAATCTGTTACTATAACATCTATTTGATTTGAACTCAGTATTTCAGTAGCTTTAAATACAGATGGAGCTGAAAAGAAGTTAAATTTATTACTTTTTTTTATATTTCGTTCTAAAGACATTCTATCGACTTCATCGTCTTCGACAAACAAGATAGTTTTAATCATAGATTACTCCTTAATGGTAATTTTACTGTTTCCCAATAATTTAAAACAGTGGATAGAGTTGATGTAAATTCTTCAAATGAAATAGATTTAGTAATATATCCATTTATATGATTTTTATAGGCATTATTTATATCGTTGTTATCGTCTGAGGTTGATATTATAATGACCGGGAAAAATGTGTCAAAAGTAATTTTATTCATTTCAATTAAAAATTCTATTCCGTTCATCTTGGGAGTATTTAGGTCAACAAACATAATTTCAGGTAAAATAGAATTGATTTTTATGTAATTCAAGCAATCAATCCCATTATGAAAGATTGTTAACTTATTTGTAATAG
This sequence comes from Candidatus Cloacimonadota bacterium, assembly GCA_023230175.1. GTDB lineage: Bacteria > Cloacimonadota > Cloacimonadia > Cloacimonadales > WRIO01 > JALNXV01. Next base: position 25,258 of record JALNXV010000002.1, on the reverse strand, counting down.
ATAGTTTTTTTAAGGCTTTTTCAAATACCATTACATCAATTATATCATCTTCAATTAAAAAAATGTTTCCATTATTTAGCATTATCACTCCTTAGTATTTAGTATAAAAAAAAATCATAAATTGTCAAGTTAAAACATAAAAGATAATGAGAAATCATAAAACATTTACTTGTCTTTATAATCTTTTATCTTTAAAATAAATACTTTAAGGTAATTGAATGGGTTAAATCAAGTTCTTGATGAGTTCTGATGCTATAAATTAAAGATTTATTATCTAGATTTATTTCTATTCCTGTAGTAAACTGAGATGGGTTAGGCATAAATCCCATATTAATTTTGTTGTTTTTATAAAATTTAAATGATGATGCTATTGCATATCTATAGTCAAAATATTTTTCTTTTTCAAATGAGATTCCTATATCTGAATATGCATTTACTTTAAATGTAGTTTCAAATTTTATTAGAGAATTTGCTTCTATTCCTTTCATTGATGATTGAGTTACATTACTGTAACTGATTGCATATTTAAAGTTTTGATGTTTCCAAATCAAACCTAAATCTAACATTAACAATCTATCTGATGAATAATTTTTAACTTTCATTTGATAATAATTTAAAGAAAATCCTGCTTGCAAATTTTGGTATTTATAAGCAAACGAACTATAAATTTGAATATCTGAAATATTGGGGTTATTATAAAAGTAGGAACCAAAACCAAGGGCATAATCTTTAAATATTTTTTGCAAACTAAGTTGAATTAGATTTATTTCTGAAAAGCCATAAGGATTAGAATAACTTGCTGATATTCCTTCATTAAAAGATGCAGGTTGATATAATATGTTAGCCGGAGTATCACATAACAAACTAAGCTCTGAAACAGAAATTAATTGTGCATCACTGTAAGTCTTAAAATAAAAAGAGTATAACTCATTGCCTGTAACTAAGAAAAACATAGCTATAAAAACACGTAAAACTTGATAACTAATATTATGCCTTAAATAAGATATTATTTTATTGAATTGCCTATATAACATAAAAATTTAAATTATATTAGATAAAACCGGAATTATCTGTTTTTTCCGAGAAACAACTCCCGGTAAAAAAGCTTTGTTATCAACAATTTCTAAATTAAAAGCTTTTTCAATTAGCGTTTTGCTTTCGCCTATAACTATAATTTCAGAGCCTTCTTTAATTATGTCTGTTATTAAAAGCATAACAAGATTATAGCTATTTGATTCGCAAATTTGGTGCATATAATCTAATATCTCTTGATAAATATCTTTTATACAGTCTGTATCCATAGTTTTAATTTGGCTTATTGCAAATTTCTGATCGGCTAAATTAAATTCTTTAAAGTCTTCGTGAAAGATATCTTTGGCAGATTTACCATGAATAGATGAAGATTCTTTAATCATTTCTTCGGCAAATTTTTCTATATTAATACCTGCAATTTCAGCTAATTTATCAGCAGTAAGTTTATCTTTATATACAGAAGTAGGTGATTTAAAATTCATAGTATCAGAGATTATTGCGGCACAAAGAATACCTGAAATTGATTTTGATGGTCTGATAGCATTATCAAAAAAGATATTAGCAATAATTGTTGCTGTAGAGCCGACAGGTTCAAGTTTCACAGATATTGGGTATGCTGTTTGAATGTCACCAAATCTATGATGATCAACAATTTCCATAATTTCAGCTTCATCAATGCCATCAACGGTCTGACCTTTTTCATTATGATCGACTAAAATCACCTTTTTCTTTCTGGATGAAATTAAATGATATCTGGAAATAAAGCCTTGAATAACATTGTTATCATCGATTACCGGATAACTTCTATAACGTGTTTGGAGCATTTTTGTTTTAATGTCATCAATAAAATCATCTAAATTAAACCTAATTAAGCCTTCTGTAGTCATCACATTTGCTACAGCTATACTTTGAGAAATCAAACGACTGGTTGTAAATGTATCTTGAGGGCAAACCATTAAAATAACATTATTTGCTTTAGCTTCTTCTAAAACTTCTTGTTCAACTTTTGCATTGCCTGTGATTATTAAACAAGAAGCTTGTAATTTTATGGCTTCTAATTGGGTATCAGTTCTATTTCCAACGATGACAATATCCCCTTTTTCTAAAAAAGGAAGCATCTCTTCTTTTTGCATAGCAACAATGATTACTTTACCGGATTCAGTTAAATCTTCATTATTGCCTGTTAAAATTTTAGCATTAATTGTGTCTGCAATGTTTTGGATATTAGTATTTTGCTTTCCTAAGACATTAGTTTCTATAGTATCTAAATATTTATTTGCTATGTCAGAAACAGTGATAAGCCCATGTAAATGATTTTCTTCATCAACTACGGGTAAAGTTTTTACATTATTAAGTTTCATCCTTGCCCAAGCTTTAAGAAGCGTTGAATCGTGAGTAACCGGTACAGCAGGGTCAATATTAAGATCAGTTATCTGCGTACGAACTGTTTTTAATAAAGGTGGTGTTGTAACATTAAAATAGTTTAAGATAAACTCTGTTTCGCGACTTATGTCTCCCAATCTTGCCGGCATTGCATTTACTCCGTTTTTCTTTTTAAAATCAGCATAAGCTATTGCTGAACAAATCGAATCAGAATCGGGATTTTTATGACCTGTTATCCATATTATATCTTTATCAGTCAACTTATAACTCCTTATTTCAATTATAACTTTACAAAAGTTTTGAATTATTACACGAATTTTAATAAATATTGTTAAAATGTCAAGAAAAATATCTCTTTATTTTCTTGACAAAATTACTTGCTTCATTTTTCTAAATATTAACAAGGCAGAAGTGGTGAAATTGGTAGACACGCTAGGTTCAGGGTCTAGTGAGCTTACGCTCGTAGGGGTTCAAATCCCCTCTTCTGTACCATCTTTTAAAGTTTAGAGTTTAAATGAATTCAATTATATTTGTTAGTATAGCGATTTTTATTATAGGTTTAATAATGACTATGTCCGGTAGAGGTGGTGGAAATTTTTATGTTCCGATCTTAGTTTTAGCCGGATTAAGTATGTATCAAGCTGCAGCAATGGGGCAATTTATTCTTATGATTGCAGCTTTAACAGGTATGTTAGTCTTTAATAAAAAGAAAATGGTTGATTGGAAACTCGCGTTGATAATAGACCCCCGACCGATATAATGGCATTTGTTGGAGGATATCTTTCAAGTTATCTAAGTGGTTCTGTCCTTAAAATAATATTATCAATATTTCTTGTTTTAGCAGGGTTTTCAATGCTAATAAAGGTTAAAGAAAAACCGATTAAGTTTAAAAAAAAGTTTGGTTATTGGCATAGAAAATTTGGAGATGTAGAATATGTTGTAAATCTTTGGTACACTGTCCCTATTACAGCTCTTGCAGGTCTTGTAGCGGGGGCTGTTGGGATATCTTGTGGTTCATTTAAAATACCTTTAATGGTGTTACTTTGTGGAGTCCCAATGAATATTGCGGTCGGTACTTCTTCTGCAATGGTAGCTGCAACAGCTATTATGGGATTTTTAGGACATTCGTTAAGAGGACATTTTGATCCAAAATTTGCTATTCCTCTATCCATTGCTGCAATTTTTGCAGGCATTTTTGGAGGTAAATTAGCAATAAAAACAAATCCTAAGCATCTTAAACTAATTTTTGCAATTACTACTTTTATTGCTGCAATATTAATGATTTTCAATGCTCTTTTAACTTAACCAAAAGTATTTGATTAGATAAAGAAAACCTATTAAATATAAGTAAATATGCTCTGACAATATATTTATTAGCCTTTGTTATACAAGGTACCTCCAGGATGGAATTTTCCATCCTGGAGGTACCTTGTATATTTTCTATAGATTAATTGAATATTTAATTAAAGGGATTAGGGAAATTTGTGTAAAATCTATTTATGGTAAATGGTTCTTCAACGTCTTTATTAGTTGAAATATAAGTATGTGTAGAATCGTCAATTATCTCCATATTATCCCAATTAAATTTAACAAAATTACTTTCTTTTGATAGAGTAACAGTTTGTTTTTTCGTTATTCCGCCAGGACTCTGAACAATAAATAAAAAATCTTTAGTAAAAGTAAAATCATTTAGATAATCATTGTTTGCATTGACTACTTGTAGATTATCTTTAAAATATAAAAAAGGAAAAGAGATAATGTCTTCACTAAATATTTTTCCCTTATTATCGGTTATATAAGCATAAGTGGAATTACTGTTTTTCATATAATATGTAAAAACTTCATCACTAAATATAACTCTATTATCTTGAAAATACAGTATTTCTGCTTTATAAATTCCATCTTTAACCATATCCTCAACGTCCCATAAAACTTCGTGATAACCGGCTTCGAGTGTATCATTAACTAAATCACAAATTTTATTTTCAAAATAATCATAGATTGATAATTGAATATAGTATGTTTCGACACTTGTAAATTTATAATAAGTCGAAGAGTTGCCGGAGTTCATAATCCAATCTATATTATTAATATCTTCAATATTATTTTGTTGAATTGATATTTTATATGATTCTAATGGGTTTTGTAGAGAGTCATTTAAAGTAACCGTTAAAGAAAAATCATTAGCTATGTCTGAATTTTTAGTAGAATCTGAGCAATTACTTAGTAGAAAAGAAATGCTAAAAATTAAAATAACTTTAATGAAAAAAACTTTGCTTTGGATTTGATTATAAAAAATAGTCATATCAATTAGCCTCCTATATATTTATAAATATTTTCATCAGATTAATGTATAAAAGTATATAAGTCAAGAACAATTTTTTAAGAGTAAAGAATAGCTTGTTGAATAATGTTTAATATTTTTCACAGTTTCAACAGTTTTTTTAAATTATTTAATAAAATTAGATAACAATAAGGGGATACCGACTCCCACAAGATTAAAACATAGATGAACTAAATATGCCGGTATAATGCTTGCAGTTTTTTCTTTTGCTTTACCGGCTATGATACCTAATAAAAATGTACTTAAAAGGATATTAACTACCATAAATTTGTGCATATAATTCATTAATCCTAAATGACCTATACTAAATAACAAGCTAGCAATAATTATGTGTAATCCAATTTTCTTTTTGAAAAGTTTAATTCCAAAATGAGATAGATTTTTAAACCATCCTTGTACAAACCCTCTAAAGAATATTTCTTCAGCAAAGCTAGCCAATAAAAATACCTTTAACGAAATCATTAGAAAAGAATTAATCATAATCGGATGCTTTTGTGATTCTATATTTGGGATATTCATTGCTATAATGGACATTGTAAACATTGATAAAAAACCGATTATAACTGCAAAGATTAAGTATTTTACAATTTGTTTAAAATTAAAATTGAGATTTAAGTTAAGTAAATTGACATTCTTTTCGACATACATCAAAATTATACAAGGTAAAACAAGAAACAAAATTTGAATTATAACTGATGTATCAATCATAGGGAAATATAGTTTAATTAATTTACTAAACAAGAAGACAAACAACATTAAGATAGGCATCAACACTAAGCCAAGAAGATTCTTATTATTGATGTCTTTTTGTGATAAATGAAGGTTTTCCATAGCGTACTCCTTATGGAATTATTTTAAAAGTAATTTTATTAAATTAAATTTATTTGTCAAAACAATTTATTGCTTTTTATTAAAAAAAGAGACTTAAGCTTATACTTAAGTCTCTTTTGAGCAATTAATAGAGTTTATATTTTTATAGCTTCATTTACATTGAGAATTATTAATAATTCATCTTTAAGTTCAAAAACGCCTTTTATAAATTCTTTGGAAATATCTCCTACATTTGCGGGAGCACTTTGAATCATTTCTTCATCAATTTCAATTACATCTCCAATTTTATCAATAATAAAGCCAACTGCATCATTACCGATTTCAGGGATATCAAATTGTTCTCTAATAAGTGTTGTTTCTTGATCGGTTTTTAAGATTAGATTACGTGTTTTGTCACCTATCATTGTATCTTCACGACCTAATCTTTTAGCAAGGTCAAATATAGTTATGATTTGCCCTCTAAGATTAAATAAACCTTTAATATAATCTGCTGAGTCCGGAACAGGTGTGTATTTCATTTGGTTATTGATTTCTTTAACTTGTAAGATATTGATACCAAATAAGGTGTCTTGAACATAAAAGGTGGTTAATTGTATCATTCAGTCCTCCCTTGAGTATTTAATAAATTTTTAATTACACTGATTAATTTTTCTTTATGTAATTTTATTTCGTACGCATTAAACCCTGCTTTAAATGCTTTTTCTTTGCTTTCTTCACTTGTTAAAGTTGTTAATGCGAGTGCAGGTATATTTTTAAATTTATCATTTTTTCTAATATTTTCAATAAATTGATATCCGTCCATACGGGGCATTACTAAATCTACTACAAATATATCGTAATCTTTAGACATAGCTTTCTTATATCCATCCATACCATCTATAGCAATTTCTACGTCATATCCTGCAGATTCAAAATAATTTTTTTCTAGAGACCTAAAAAATGGTGTATCTTCAACTAAAAGCATTTTTCTTCGTTTTTCATTTTTGATTTTATAAAGTTGCATTTTTTCAGGTTCAGCGAGCTCGATTAATTCATAAATATCAGGGAAGAGTACTAATTTATCATCAATCAGACTCGATCCGATTAAGCCTCTTGAAATAATACTCTCAGTATCAATTTTAATATTTACTGAGATTGAATCAACTATTTTTCTGGTAATTATACCTATTGGATTTTCAACAGCTTTAGGTATGATTACGTATAAATTTTCTTGTTCATCTGCTGGAGCACTTATAGGTAAGAAGTTTTCTAATCTAATGACAGTTAGACTTTTACCTTCGTGTTCAATATATTCTTTTTGGCCTACTTTGTCAATATCTTTAGTATTAACTTTTTCAATTCTTTTAATTAAATCAAGATTTAAAGCAAAGAATTGATCTTTATCATTTTCAAATAAAAGAAGATTTTGGATATCTTGTTGAATCTTTTCTTCTGATTCTTCTACTGTCACTTGTTCTTTTAAACCGACAAAATTAAGTTTTCCTTTTTTAGATAGTCCGTTGACATCAAGGATTAATGCGACTGAACCATCACCCATAATTGTTGTACCGGAATAACAAAGTGTATCTTTAAAGAAATTAGGGATAGTCTTAACAACTATTTCTTCGTGATCAAATATTTCATCTACTACTAACCCAAATTCATTATCATCATGCCTCAAGACTAAAATTCTAGTTGTATCATCAAAGGCTTTAGGCTCTTTCATATTGAGTACTTTCCAGAGATATAAGATTGGTAAAAGTTTATTTCTAAGTCGTAAGACTGGGGCTCCATTAACATTCTCAATTTTTTGTTCCGGGTCATCTTTTCTAATTCTGACAATTTCCTGTAAAGAAACTTGAGGTATAGCAAAATTTAACTTATTAACTGTTATAATAATTGAAGGAATAATCACAAGCGTTAAAGGTAATTTTATATTGATATAAGTTGATTTCCCTGTTTCGCTATCAAGATTGACAGTTCCACCAATTTTTTCTAAAATGATTCGAGCTTCTTGTAAGCTGACTTCTTTATCACCTTCTTCAAGTTTAGCATTAAAAGTAAAGAAATCATTTGTAAATAAGAGATTAATAGTTTCTTTTTTAGAAAGCCGATGAGATTCATTTTCGGAAATAATACCATTTTCAATTGCTTTTTTGATAATGATTTTAGGATTTAAACCTAAACCGTCAGAATTAATATCAACATTAACCTTGCCTCCTTCATGATAAGCTTTTAATGTTATATGGGCAGTTTCGTCTTTGCCTTGCTTAATCCTGTCTTGGGAGCTTTCTAAATCATAATTGATTAAATAATATACTAATATAGCTAAAGGATTATAAAGGTTTTCAATGACGGATTTATCAAGATTAACATCATTCCCTGAGGTATCAAATCTGATTTTTTTGTTAGTCTTTAACTGCAAATCTCTTACTAATCGAGGAAATTTTGAGAATACCATTGAAATTGGTTGCATTCTTGTATTCATTATTTTTTCTTGAAGTATAGAAGTTGTTAGATTAACATCTTGTAAAACAGAAGATAATCCGGGAATTTGTTTTATCAAATCAGTAGTTAATCTCATAAGTTGATTTCTTGCTAATACTAATTCTCCTGCATATACCATCAATTCGTCTAATAAATTTAAGTTAACTCTAATTGTTTCATTTTGATTTTCTAAGTTGAGTTCATTATCATTTTTTTTATTTTCGTTTAGCATATACAACTCCTATTATAATAATTTCTTTCTATATATATTATAATCTAAATACTAAAATTATGGCAAGGTTTTTTTTAAAAAACTTTTCTCAAGTGTTAAAATCGATATTTAACTCTTTAATAGCTGGGCAAATAGAAGTAATCATATAAAAAATAATTAATTAAATTATAAAGGAAATTTCAGGATAGGTGATTCTTTTTCGTGTCCAAGAATCAATCTACCTTGAGTTTTATTTAATCTATCTATGATGTTAATCTTTTCTTTGATGATGGTTTCTCTATTAACTTCATAAGCAGAAGTAACTGCAGGGTTTAAATGAAACCTTGTAGGAAATAAATCTCCCGAAAAATAAACCATATCATCGTTTGAGTTGATTTCTACTATCTGCATACCTTTAGAATGACCGGAAGTTTTTTTTATTGTGATTTCTTTATTAAGCTGATAATCATTATTAATAAGATGTAGTTTATTATGATTTTTTAATAATTCATAATGAGATTTTAAGGGGTAAGCTGATTGATTTAATATGTCAGGGTTGAGAGCAATTTCAAATTCAGATTGTTGTATGATATATTCAGCATTTGGAAAATTTAATCTATTGTCCTTTGAAAGGATACCGCCGGTATGGTCAAAGTGTAAATGAGTTAAAATTACATAATCAATATCTTCTTTGGGCGTGCCGGTGGCTATTAATTCCTCTAAAAGTAAAAATTTACTTGGTTTGTAAATTCGTTTTTGCTTTTCTGTATAGTTTTCACCTATACCTGTATCAACTAAGATATTATGATTGTTTGTCTTTATTAACAAGCAATTAAGTTCAAATTTCATACAAAAATCAAAATCAAGTTTTATCTTTTGATCCCAAAGCTTTCTGGGAAGCACACCCATAGCTGCTCCGGCATCTGAATAGTATTCTCCTGCCGAAAGAAGATATAACTTGATATCTTGATCTTTGTATGTTATTTTCTGCATTATGATTCTTGAGCTTGGCTGTTATTGTTTTTGTTTTTATAAAATTTTCGTACCCCGGTTTTGTTGCCTTTAGATGGACTTAAAACAATTCTTTTATGAGCTCCCTCACCAATAGTCATTGTTCTGATTTCTTCAATATCTTTAACTGTTTGATGAACAATTCGTCTTTGTGATGAAACCATTGGTTCAAGAGTGATATTTCTTTTTGTTTTTATAGCTTGTTCAGCTAGATGTTGAACTCTTCTGATTAAGTTTTGTTCTTGTCTTTCTTTATATCCTTCAATATCTAATAAAATAGATTTTTTATCGGCAATTTCTTGAGAAAAAGTTTGGTTTAATAAGTATTGGAGACTATGAAGAAATTTTCCGTCTTTACCTATAAAAAAGCCGGGATCAGATACCTTGTTAATTTGTACTTGTATATAGTCTTCATCTATTTGTATGTCAATTTCATCAATTGTTACTTGAGCATATAAAGCGAGTTCTCTGAGATAATCAATAATATTTTGCTTTAATTTATGAATCGTAAATTTAATTATAGCGTTTTTATTTCCTAATACACCTAAAAAACCTTTTTTGTATTCTTGAATGATTTCATAAGAAAAATCTTCGTCAGTGATATTAAATTCTTTTTTTACTTGATTAATGATATCATTTATATTTTTTCCATGTCTTTCAATTGTTGTCATGCGAGTTCCTTTTCGTTATGTTTTTTATTGATAAAATATTGATGAATAATGGTAAATACGTTAAATACTGTCCAGTATAATACTAATCCTGAAGGTAAACCACTGAAAATAAATACCATAAATGGTGGCATCATATACATCATCATTTTTTGGCTCTGAGCCATTGCTTGTTGTTTTTCATCCATATTTGAAGTATCTTGTTGAGTTGTCATCATCATTTTTTGTTGTATAAACATAAATACGCCCATTAATATAGGCAAAATCCAATATGGATCAGGCTCAGATAAGTCTGTAATCCATCCAATAAAATGTGCTTGTCTAAAGCCAATCGAATTCTTCAAAATAGGATATAAAGCGAAAAATATTGGCATCTGTAATAACATTGGTAAGCATCCTCCAAGAGGGCTAACGCCATGCTCTTTATATAGCTTAGAGAGTTCTTCTTGCTGTTTCTTGACATCGTTTTTGTATTTTTGTTGAATATCTTTTAGCATAGGTTGAATTTTCTGCATTTTTTTAGATGCATGTAAACTTTTAGCTGTTAACGGTGTTAGCAATATTTTGAGAGTTAAGGCAAAAAGAATTATTACTAACCCATAATTAGGGATAAGAGAATAAAGAAAGCTAATATAAGTAATAAATATTTTAACTAAAAATTTTAACCAGTTATGACCTAATTCAGTTATATTTTCCATACCATTGTTATAAGCTAAAAGGTTGTCATAATCAACCGGACCAAGATAAAGAGTATATTTGTCGGATAATTGATTCATACCAATATTATATCTAATATCAAGTGAAAACCCGGGTGTCTGGTTTATACTGAAATTATTATTAGTGTTTGGATTTGAAAGTCCTGCATTTATTGCATAGGTTGATATTTTTTCTTCAGGAATTAAGCTCATTACAAAGTATTTGCTTCTAACAGCAGCCCACATTACGTTGCCTCTGTAAGTTTGGTTTCCTTTATTAAGTTTGTTAAGTGTTAATTCTTCGGGTTTCTCCATATTGATTAAAGTTATAAACTTATAAGTATTTTTTGCATCCTTAACAGCAGATTTACTTTCTTCTGTTATATTGATACCTGAATTAAGAGATATAGAATAAGTGTCAAATGATGCCATATTTTTCCCCAAAATGTCCATTTCTAAGTTATAATTATCAGTTAGAGTGTAGACTTTTTGAAATACTTTATTATTGTTGGTATCTTTTAAGAAAAAGCTAATTTGATTAGTTTTACCATTAACATATTCCCATTGATATGCAACATCATTGTAAGGTATTAATTCATTTTGAATATTTAATTGTAAAATCTTTTGATTTTGGGGTATTAACTGAACAGGTGAAATCTTGTCAGCTAAGAAAAATTCTTTAAGAGTTATCTGATTGATTAAAGCACCTGAATTAGTAAATGAAATAATTAATTTATCATTCTCTAAAATAATATTGTTTTTGATTTCATTGTTAGTAATTATGTTATTATTATCAATATCAGTTTTATCTGTTATAGGATGAGTTATTTCGTTAGGATGTGATATTGTGTTTGTGATAGGTTGATTTTGTTGTTTCGAAGTTAAATCTGCTGCCGGTTTCCAAAAATATTGAGAACTTATCCAGTAGATTAAAAAAATTAGTACTATAGCTATTATTGTTCTTTTTTCCAAAAATTCCTCCAAAAATTAAAATTTACAAGGGGTTTCCTTGTTTACGGTAAAGGATCATAACCACCTGGGTGAAATGGATGGCATTTTAAAATTCTTTTAATAGAGAGAAACAAAGCTTTTAAAAAAGAGTATTTCGTAAATGCTTGTAAGGCATATTTACTGCAAGTAGGCGTAAAACGACAAGAAGGAGGTAAAAAAGGCGAGATAGTCTTTTGATAAAAAATGATTAAAGTAATGGAGATTTTGTTTGGTAATGACATAATGTATTTATTAATCTATCAAGACAATTTTGTAAATCTCTTTTAAAAGAAATCCAGTCAGCTGAAATAACTGGTTTTAAGGCTATGATATTACAGATAAAACCGGGTATTGAGGGCCGCAAAGAGTATTGTCTCAAGAAAGCACGAATGCGTCTTTTGACTTTATTTCTAACTACAGCATTACCGACTTTTTTTGAAACTGTAATGCCTGCGGCCGACTCCATATAATTATTCTCCGGTACATAAATAACGATAAAATATTGACCAACTATTTTTTTTTGACTTTGACGTAATTTAGTATAGTCTTTCGTTGAAGTTAGTCTTAACATTAAACAGTTAAAACTTTTCTGCCTTTTGCTCTACGTCTGTTTAATATTTTGCGTCCGTTTTTTGTCGACATTCTTGCTCTAAATCCATGAACGCTTTTTCTTCTTTTATTATGCGGCTGATAGGTTCTTTTCACTATAATCCTCCAATATATTTATAAATTTTTATCCAAATTAAAACTGAGTTTGTTTTTGTCAAGCAAATAATAGAATTTTCAAGAATGACAAATCATAAATGAAAAACTTCAATATATGCATAAAATTTCAAAAAATAGGGTGACATAATGTCACCCTATAGAATTCTATAAGTCTTTAAAAGGATTATCTTCAGGTACACTTTGATAGCCTGTAGCATATTTTTGCCAATCGCTATCTTGAGTATAATCTTTTGATTGTCTTCTATTATCTCTTTTTTCATCTTTTTTGCGAGGTTCAAAAGCGGGCATATCAAGAGGTTCAAGAGAAAGTCTTTTTGCTTTTGTATCAATAGAAGATATTCTTACGTCAATTTCTTCATTTTGATTTTGACTTGTATAATTTAATTTTGCTCTTTTTACTTTAGAAGAAGGGATTAAGCCGGTAATACCGTTATCAATTTTTACAAAGATACCATGTTCGCTAACATTTTCAATAGTGCCTTTTACTTCTTGTCCTTGTTTAAGGGTATCAGCTTGAGTATCCCATACATCAACAACAGGTTCTTTTAAAGAAAGAGATATTTTGAAGTTTTTAGGGTCAAGTTTAATGATTCGTGCTTCTACATCTTGATCTAAGTCTAATACTTCAGAAGGTCTTTGAATTCTTTTATTTGACATAAGAGAAATAGGAATAAGTCCTTCTACACCTTCTTCGAGTTCTACAAAAGAGCCAAAGTTTTCATGTCTAAGTACTTTACAAGTGACCATATCTCCTTCGTGGTATTTTTCAAATGCTGCTTTCATAGGATTTTCTTGCAGAGCTTTAATGCTGAGAGAAATACGATCACCTTCGAGGGCAATTACTTTTACTTCAATTTCATCGCCTACATTTAAAAATTCATCAGCTTTCGCTACGTGTGCCCATGAGAATTCAGAGATATGAAGTAAGCCTTCAACGCCACCAAGGTCAATGAAAGCACCGAAATTTGTTAATCTTGAAACTGTACCGGTTAAAATGTCGCCAACGTTAGTATTAGAGAAGAATTTTTCTTTTTTCTCATTAATTTCTTGGATAAGGAGATTTTTTCTAGATACAATTATGTTGTTTCTTTCATATTCAATTATTTCAAAATCGTATGTATTTCCAACGAATGTTTCAGGTTTCTCATTAATGTTTAGGTCTATATGTGAAACCGGGCAAAAAGCTCTTATGCTAAATACATCAACTGAATAACCACCTTTAACGGCCTCAGTTACCTTACCTTTAACAGGTATTTTTTTAGCGAATGCTTCTTTGACCAGTATTTTATTTCCATGTGAACGATTAAGGCTTTTAGAGATGACGATTTGGTGGTCATTCATTTTGACAATGAAGCCTTTTATTTCGTCACCGATTTTATATTGAAGTTTACCATCTTCCAGGTAATCGCCTATTTCTGCATAAGCGTCCTGCTTAACACCGATAGAGATGATGATTTGTGATTCGTTGATACTTGATATAGTACCGGTTACTACATCACCTTTTTTAAGGTTGGTGTTAAGATTTTTCATGCTTTCGTCAAGCATAGTTTCAAAGTCTTCAGAATTGTTAGTGTTTTTCTGAGTTGTGTTTTCATTTTCCGGATGTGTCATAAATACTCCTGATTTTTTTTTCAAGTTTTTATTTGCTTATATTGCAATCTTTTTTAAATATGAATATATGTCCAGTTTTTTTTAATAATTACGATAAAAAAGATTTTTAAACAGCCTAATTGATTGATAATTAATCAAATAAACAAAGATAAATCTTGTTGATTATTTAAAAGTAGTAATATGCAATTTTTATTTTTTGTATTGATTTACTTGAACTTAAGATGTAAAAGTTGTTGAAATTGATGATATTAGTCTTTTTCGTGTATAGTTTTCCCGTTTACAATAACTTTCTTTACATCTGTTGGGTTTGTAGTGAAAATAAGTTTTGAAACTATTTCTTCAGGATTAGTATAGGTTATGTCTTGTTTAACAAAGGTCATATCTGCAAATTTTAATGGTTGAATACTACCAATTTGATTTGATTTTTTCAATGCTTCTGCAGAACCTAAAGTAAAGGAATAGAATGCATTTAAAGGATTAATTTGAAAGTTATCTTGTCTGTAGATCATCATCCTCGCATGATAAGGCATATAAAGGTTTGTACCTGCTCCTATATCAGAGCCTAATCCAAAAGGAATCTGATATTCAAGTATTTTATTCAAATTAAAAGTACCACTTTTAAGAAAGAAATTTGAATCAGGACAATGTACTATAGATGATCTGGATTTTTTTATTAGATTTAATTCAGTATTATCTAAATGGATTGCGTGAGCTAAAAGAGTTTTTGGCCCTAAAATTCCTGCTTGGTTATAAACATCAGTATATGAAACAGCATTTTGGAAATATGTTTTAACAGATTTTACTTCATCAATATTTTCTGAAAGATGAGTTTGAACATAAGGAGAAATATTTTGTATATATTGACCAAGTTTTTGCATTAAATCGAAACTGCAAGAAAGTGCAAATCGTGGAGTAAAACAATACTCTATTAAATTCGTGATATTGTCAAATGTTTTATACAGTTCGATTGATTCATTTATACTTTGTTGAGTTTTTTCTGTAAGTTGAGCCGGGCTATTCATATCCATCATTACCTTGCCAATGATGGTTCTTAATCCAAATTTTAAAGCTTTATTAACAGCTATTTCAAATGCATTTCTATGAATTGTAGAGTATAGGCAAGCAGTGGAAGTACCACAGTAAATTAAATTTTGAATCATCTTATCTGCAATACATTTAGCGTAATCGGTATTTGATACTTTGATTTCTTCAGGAAATGTATAATTATTTAGCCATTCTAATAGATTATTTTTATATGAACCTCTAATATCATATTGATAAATATGAGTATGAAGGTCAATAAATCCCGGATAACATACGCAATCAGACATATCATCAATAGTTGTTAAAAAACATTGGGGTTCTTTTTCAATACTAGTAATTATATTATCTTCAATAGTTATATAGATTTCTTTTTGGTATTCTGCTTTTTCCCAAGATATTGGGTTTAAAAGATTTGTAAATATTATTTTTTTCATAAACAAGCCTTATAGTTGTGGAATATTGTTTCTAAAAGAAAAGAAGCGTGATCCTGTTGGTACTTCTTCTAATTTAATATCGCTTTGAATTGGATAAGCTAAGATATAGTTATTATTTTCAAAGTACTTGTTAAGGTATCTTGAAATTTTATTCATTGTGTTATTTCTTGAAATATGACCCGGACGGCTCATTACGATTAGTAAACCGTCATTATCTTGAAGTTTTGATGAAATAATTAAGAAATCTTCCCAGTCAGAAAAATTAATTAATTCTATTTCAATTGCTTTTTTCTTTTGGTTATTAATGAAGATATTATTGATTTTTTCAGGAGCAAAGATAACAAACTTATTGGCATTATTTTCTGCTAAATTCCAAATTTTTTGAATTATATTTGTAAATCCCGGTTCTTTTTCAGAATGTTGAGGAATTACAACTACTAATTTATTCATTGTGTTAAATGGTTGAATTGAGTGATAAATATAAGTATTGGCATTACAATTTGATAATATTCCTTCGGTTAATGACCCTAAAAATGAATCAGAAATATTTTTTTTCTGATGTAAACCAATAATGATATCAGTGATTTTATGTTCCTGAACTACATTGTAAATACCATTACTTATATTGATATCGTACCGTAATAATTCTATAAGTTTTTGGTCCGTAGCCGAAACAATTTTAGCTGCCTTTTCTAATAATATTTTAGCTGCTTTTTCTTGTTCTGAGTTTGCATTGTATGTAGAAAGAATATTTAATGCATAAATGTTATCACTTTGTTTTTTATCTTTTAAAAGTAATCCAAGGTGAATGAGTTCTTCTAATGTATCGGGATGACAAACAGGTATAAGTATTTTTTCTTTTAGTTTTTCATCTTGTTCATATTGTTTAGTTTTTTGTGTTTTAGCAATATTTTTTGCACTTTTTTCTGTAGCGAAAGAAGCTATAGTGCAGGTAGCAAGTATCATTAAGATAGTACCGTCTAAGATATGTTCTGAAATTAATCTAATCGGTTCAGTAGCTCCTGATGGAGTAAAAGTAATATTGTATCCGACCATAACGGCAGCTAATGTTGCAGCAGCTTGGGAGTTACTAAGTCCAAAGGTTAATAGAAATTGATTTTTATCGAACTTAAATGTCTTAGCTGTCAAAAAGGCTGCAAATAATTTAGAAATTGTTGCAACTACTATCATTAGTAACCCTACGAAAATAGTTCGAGAATCAATAAAGAACACTTTAAAATTAATAAGCATTCCAACACCGATTAAGAAAATAGGGATAAAGAGAGCGTTGCCAATAAATTCAATTCTGTTTTTTAAGGGAGAAGTCTCAGGTATCAACTGATTGAGGGATAACCCGGCTAAAAATGCCCCTATGATAGCCTCTACACCGGATATTTCAGCTAAATAACCTGCGAGAAATACTAAGCCTAAAATAAACAAATATTGAGATATGTTATCGCTTTCCTTTTTTAAAAATTGCCGTGCAATCTTTGGAAATATGTAAGTAACTATAAATGTAAATATTGAAAAATACAAAACAAGATTTATCCAAAATTGAGAAGATAAGCCATCTTTACTTTTAGTAATTCCGACAATGATAGCTAAAACTAAAAGAGCCAAAATGTCTGTAATCATTGTACCGCCTACAGTTATATTTACGGCACTGTTTTTTGATACTTCGTATCTTGTAACTATCGGATAGGTAACTAATGTGTGAGAAGCAAATATACTAGCCATTAAAATCGCTGTACATACAGGTAAATTTAATATATATAAACCGCTTATCGTTCCTAAAATCATTGGGATGAGAAATGTATATAATCCAAATACTACACTTTTATGACTATTTTTTTTAAAATCTGCTAAATCAATCTCTAACCCGGCGATAAACATTATATATAACAAACCTACTGTACCATATAGTTTTATACTGTCATCATGGTTTAAAAAATTGATGCCATAGGGACCAATTATTGAGCCGGCTATAATTAATCCTGCTAAATGAGGTATTTTGATTCTTTTAAAAATATACGGAGTCACTAAAATAACAAATAGTAATAGTGAAAATATTAAAACCGGGTTTGTTAAAGGGAAGAAGCCCTGTGTATGCTCATTTATCATTTATAAAAACTCCTTTATATTATTCTAACCAATCAAATGTTTTTTTGTCAAGCATAAATTTAAAAATTTATCATAATATTTATTAAAATTCTATGTCCTTAATATGAATTTAAAAGTTAAAGTCTGAAAATTCAATTGATTAGCAATGATTATATTTAAGCGAAGTACAACTGACCTCCAAGATGCTTTAAAGCATCTTGGAGGTCAGTTGTACTTTAAATGTATATCAAAGGGAAAATTGATAAATTTATATAGAAAAAGATTAATATTTTTAAGGTAATTAAAACCATTTTTTCTTTTTAAAAAATATTATCATAATTAT
The DNA here is from genome assembly GCA_023230175.1 of Candidatus Cloacimonadota bacterium. Lineage (GTDB taxonomy): Bacteria > Cloacimonadota > Cloacimonadia > Cloacimonadales > WRIO01 > JALNXV01. The sequence continues at coordinate 7,369 of JALNXV010000002.1, read as the reverse complement.
AAAAATGATTAAAAAAATCAACATAATTATAAAATAACCATATTTAAAACCCAATTCGGGCATATTGCTAAAATTCATTCCATAAACTCCGGCTATAAAAGTTAGAGGAATAAAGATTGTTGCAACAATTGTAAGAGTTTTCATAATTTCATTCATTTTATGTCCCTGAATCGAAAAAAATAAATTAATGCTATTATCTAAAGAAGACAAGAGCATATCAGAATTATCAATTATGGTAAGGCAAATATCTTTTATTTCTAAAAAATATTTGATATGCTTGGGTTCTATATAATTAATTTTTTCATTTTCTACGTTTATAGTGAAATCTTTGATTGGTAGAATTGATTTTTTTATGTAAGTAACAGTTTTTTTGTAGCTGTCAATTTTTAATAATATATCCGGAGTTAAAGTTTTATTACTATCAAAAAAGTTGAATTTTTCGATTTCATTTTCAATTTGAAATATAATCTGAAAGTAATTATCAAAGATAGATTCTAAAAGAGTGTATAAGAGATAATCTATTCCACGTTCTCTAATAATACCCTTATCAACTCTAATCCTTAACCTAATATGATCAAAAAGTCCTTGAGTATTTTCTTGAAAAGAGATTAAATGATTTTTATTGATAATAAAGCTAATTTGTTCTGAAATTATTTCATTTTTTATATATCGAAAGGATTTTAAAGTTAAAAATAAGAAATTTTCATATTTTTGATACTTAGGACGTTGATTTAAATCTAATATATCTTGAATTGCTAAATTATGTATATTTAATTTTTTACAGATATCAACAATATAATAAGTATTATATAGTCCATTTATATTAAGCCAATGACTATAATGTGTTTTTTCTAAAATTTCTAAATCATTTAAGCTGATATCTTTCTTTTCATTGATTTCTGTTTTATTATATGTAATTAATTGCATAGTAGTTTGTTCATCTTTAATTTTCCCTGTATAGATAAACTTATTAGGGTCTTGTTTTTTTCTATTTAATATTAATTGAGTTTTAAAAAATGTCATATTCTGTTCTCCTTTAATTATTTATATACTATCAAGACAATTTGTTATTGTCAAGATAATTTATTTTGGAGAATGATAAAAAAGTTAAACAAATACTTTAGTTATACAATTTTCATTACTTTAAAAATCTCTTGACTTAAATATATTCTTGAAAATACTGAGTTTATGATTGAGTTAAACCATATTAGTAAAATTTTTTATCCAAAAAAGTATAAATCTCAAGGATATAAATCTCTTGATGATATTAATCTTGAGATTTTACCCGGTCAAATAGTCGGGTTGATTGGATTAAATGGTGCCGGAAAAACTACTTTACTAAAGCTTATTGCCGGACTTTATAAGCCGACTTATGGAGAAATTTCAATTAAAGTAAGTTATGTTAAAGATTACAGAGTTTCTATGTTGAGTTCTGAACAAGGTTTATATAATCATTTATCAGTAAAACAATTAGTTGATTATTTTGGCACATTGCAAAACAAAGATTTTTCTTACCAAGATAATGATACAAAGATTTTAATTGATTATCTTAAGATAGAAAGCGTTTTTGATAAACAGATTTCAACATTATCTTCAGGGTGGCGTCAAAAAGTATTAATATTATTGTCATTTATTAATAATCCTGATATTATTTTGCTTGATGAACCATCAAATTATTTAGATTTTCAGGGTCAAAAACAATTAAATACATTAATTATTGAAGCAAAAAAAAGAAATAAATATATCGTTTATGCTTCTCATAATCTTTTTGAAATTGAACGAATTGCTGACAGTATAATATTTATTCATCAAGGAAGAGTGATTTTCTATAAAGATAAAGCAAAATTATATCAAGAAGAAAAAATCAATAATCCTGAAACTACTCTAATCGATATTATTAAAAGACAGGTACCTGATGTTTAAAATGATAATAAAAATTTTTACCACAGAACTTTTACAAATCAAAAAAGACCAAAGAACTATCATTGCAATGTTTATTTTACCGATTTTGATGATTCCTGCAATATTGGGTTTAGCATTTTCCGAAGACAATAGAGTAGAAATTGTTTGTGTATTTAAATCTGATTCAATATTGCAAAATATTATATCTAATTCTTCATTAGCCAAGAAGTATAGTTTTATAATTAAAAAAGAAATCAATGAAAATACAATTGAGGATTATTTATTATTAGAATTGAATAACAATGAGATAATTCTTTTAATTAGTAGCCAAAATAATAAATATGATTTTGTTGCAAAAGATTTTCAAGAGTTTTTTAACAAACAGTCTAATATAGATTTTAATATTCAAGAAAATATATCCATAGATAGTACGTTTAAAACTAATTACTTAGATGAAAGACTTGAAAGTGTTTATTCAGGATTATATACTGTGATAATTATTTTTTTAATAGTTTGTTTTTCAGGTCCTGCTTTAGTTTCAGCAGATATAAGTGCAGGAGAAAAAGAGAGAAAAACACTTGAATCTTTATTACTAACAAAGTGTCCAATCAAAAATATTATAATTGGTAAATATTTAACTGTATTACTATTTTCATTTATCCCTTTAACTACGGGTATCATCATTATGTACATAACAGCTTATATTTTTAATACTGGTATTTTATATCTTCAAAATGTCAATCTTGTGGTTAAATTAATTTTTCCATATTGCATATTTATGAGTGCTTTTTTACTTAAAAATGGATTTAAGGCTAAGACAATAAGAGCTGCAAAAAGCACAGAATCATTATTTTTTGTTTTTATATTAATTGTTAATATTTTTATGATAATAAATAGTATAAATATTCCGATAATTCATATTATTCCGATTGTTAATACTATCTATTTTAGTTTAAATGGTACTATATCTAATAATCTGTATTTATTGTATCTATTATCTTACTTATTCTTTGCTTATCTTTTACTTAAAAAAACATATAAACTATTAAATTCTGAAGATGTGTTTTACTCAGAAAACTAAACATAATATTGTATATATAATTGTAGCATTTCTATTTAATTATTTATTATCTTATCTGTCATTATTAAGAAATCATGCTCTTTTTTTTATTATTTTTCAACTTGTTATCTTCGGTGTTCCTTCATTTATATATTTGAAAAATAATGAAGTTGAGTTTAATAGAGTTTCTTTTCTTAAATCAATATGTTTATTCTGTATAGGTATCTTTATTATTATTTCCCAGTTAGAGATTTTTAGATTGTTAAACCCGGACTATTTATTTGATAAACCTGAGATTGGTTTTTTATCTTTAATAAGTGTCGTTTTGATTAGTCCAATTACTGAAGAGTATTTTTTTAGAGTTTTTGTTTTTGATAATTTGATGAAGAAGAAGATTTACAAAAGTATTTATATAGTATTTTTAACATCATTGATTTTTGCAGTTTTTCATATAAATATCTATTCTATTATTTTTTCATTAATCCCCGGCTTATACCTTAGTTACATAATGTTAAAATATAAATCTATAAAAAACTGTATATTAATGCATTCAGGTATGAATTTAGTCTCGTTATATCTCTATAAATTATTCTGAGATTAATTATTAAATTGTAATATTTTTTAGGTATTCTCGATTCTTATCAACTATAGCTAATTTATTTGTACAAAGAGATTTCCGGAATAATTTTCTTCTGTTATCAAATCTCGCTATTTCAACAGCTAAGATTTTTTGTTGATTATCTGTTTGAATAGATAAGTTTTTTAAATAAGTATCAAAAAAGATCTTCACAATTATTTTAAAATCATCAATAGAAAAGGATTCACATAAAAATAAAAATAGTGAATATATATCACTTAAAGGATTTCCTATTTCAATATCAGAAAAGTCTATGAGGTAAACCAAATTATTAATAAAGATATAATTTTTTAAATTTGTATCCTTATGGATAATACAAGAATTGTTATATAGGCAGTAACTTGATAGATGGAAGATACTTAAACTTTTCGCAAGTGATTGGAGAGATTTTTTCATTATAGAAAAGCTCAAATTGTCATTTAGCAATTGATAAAGATTCTTGCCAACTATTCTTTTAAGTATAAGAGTATTTTGTTTTTTATCAATAAGTTGAGGTATAACAGAAAGTAAGTGAAATTCTTTGTAATAAAAGTATTCTGTGTAAAAATCTATTGAATGTGTGAATTTTTTAATTATAACATCTTCTTCAATCTTAATCAAGTTTTTTTTACTTAGCTTCACATTAATACCCTAATTCTAAGTAAAATAATGTTGATAAGTAAAAAGATAAAGATAAACAGATAATCTTTTAAATGACATTTTCTATACTGAAAATTTATATGAGATTTCCCTTTTTTGCCATAGCCGTTTAACTCCATTGCAATAACTTTATACTTTATATCTGATATGGTTTTCCCCAAGACAGGAATTATTAAATGACTAATTAATTCAAATCTCTTTTTCATAGCATTTAAAAAATACATACCGGGAAACTTAAAATCAATGTTTCTTTTTTTTAAATTTTGGATTATAATTTTAAAGTCAAATTGGAATTGCCTTAAAAATTGAATAGTAAAAGATACTAAGATAACAATCGTTTCCGGTATTTTCCAAGTTCTTAAAGCCTTAATCATTTCAAAAGGAGATGCATTTCCAAGCATTATCGCACTTAATAAAATAACACAATACCTTAATAAACTATTGAATGCATAAAAAAAGCCATCTGATGTTATCTTGAAAAAGCTAAACTCAAAGTATATTTCTCCGGTTCTACGTGTTAAAATTTGAAAGATTAAAATAGTTAGGAAAAGAGCTTTAAATTTCTTTAATAGATGTAAATAATTATAAAAGATTGTGTTGTCATAAATGAGTTTACAAGAATATAATCCACATAAAAACACTAAGAATGAAGATATGAGGTTTGAACTTAATAGAATTGCGGTAGTTAATATGATATTTAATATAAGAAGAGTTTTTATATGGTATTTTAACATAAATTAAAAAATAACCCATTCAATGGAAAGAGAATAATTTCTTCCTGTAGCCGGGAAACCATATTCTTCTTGATAGTCTTTATCAAATATATTTTGAATAGATAAAGATAACTTGTATTGGTTTTTTGAATAGTAAAGACCTATATCATTAAGTATATATGAAGATAAATTATGTAGTTTCCCTGAATCATCAGGGCTTAGTCTTTTATCGGACCAGTTAATAGAATAAGATATTTTTAAATTAGACATTACATTATAAGATAAACTATTAAAAATTGTATATTTAGGGATATGATAATAATCATAATCATCATTCATTTTAAGATTAATATATGAAAAACTATGACTGGTTTCAAATTTATTATAAAATTGATTTATCAATCTTGTTTCAAAACCTGCATTCTTTGTCTTTGATTGATTTATATATTGTGATGAATTAAGCCTATCAATTTTATCTAAAAGATAATTGTAAAATAATTCAGTTTCAAAGTTAGCAATGTAATGATTAAACAAATAAACAAATTTTGTGTTTAATTCAATCTTATATACTTTTTCAGGATTTAAATAAGGATTCCCTCTTGAACTTGAAAATAATTGATGCATAGTTGGATATTGAATATTTTGAGAAAAAGCTAACCCTGCATTTAATTGATGTGGAATAAGAAATATATTTTTTGTAGAAAAATTATTATCTTCATAATTAAGACTTATGGCCGGCTCAAAATAAGTGTTTGTATTTATTGTCTCTGCTGTTAATCCTGAATCAATATGCGCATCAATTAATGTGTTGAAATTTCTTTGTGATTTTGAAAAAGCTCCGGATATATTAGTATTCCAATGATGATTAAATTTATGCGATAAGAAAAATGACATATTGTGTAAAAGCGTATTGTTGCTTGTCCATTTATCATAATTTTGATTATCTTTTCGATTATAAACATCCTTTTCAAATCTATAAATATGATGAAGCGTGTTTTTATCAGATAAAATATATGATCCTTTAATGGTTGAACCAAATTTCCAACTTTCTAAAATTGATTCCAGAGATAAATTAGTCATTTGTATATCATTAAATTCTTGTAATGTATTATCATAAGCATCATAAAAAATAGAGGCTTGAAGGTTATACCAGGGTCCTATTTGGAAAGCAGATATGGTAGTAAATTGATATCTTTTCCAATTTGTAAATTTCCTGTAAAGAGGCTCATAAATTGAAGAAGGGACATTTCTTTCATTTGCAAAAGTATATCCCAGCGATATACCTATAGAGTGGATGTCAAATAAACTAAAGTTAATTTTTGATTGTATATCTACACTAGTATTTTCAGAATTTTTTCTTACTCCTCCACTTTCATAAGGAGTAGGTTTAAAATCATCAGAAAGCGTAAAGCCATCTGTTTTATACCCTGATATATTAAGCCAATAATCCCAATTAATATATCTATGAGCAGCTATTAATTGTAAAGATTGAGTATTGTTTCTTTTAATAGATGTCCTTAAGGTAAGCCAATTTTCAGTAGAAGGTTTCTTGCTCACAAAATTGACTACTCCTCCTGTAGCATTATTGCCATAAAAGGTGGAGATAGCTCCTTTAACTACTTGTACTTCACTGATATCAAAGATAGGTATTTCTGATAAATTTACATTACCAAAATAACCTCCGCTTAAAGGTCTGCCGTCTATCATTATCTTTATATTTTCTTTTTGAAATCCTCTGATTCTAAGATTACTTTCGCCTTTTGAACCTGTTGTAATGCTAAGTCCGGATATATCTTTGAGTAAGTCAGTTAGATTTAAATCTTTTATTGTGGAGGTATCTTCAAGATGTTTTATATCAACTGAACCAATTTTTTCATCAGGTGTAGTAGCAATAACTCTATATTCTTCGAGTTCATATCGTCTGGTTTTAGGAGTTTTTATTTTAAGTGAATCAACTTGAGTATTAGCATAGATAGATGCAGTTATCAATAAATATAGTATTAAAAAATATTTTTTCATATTATTCCAAATTATATATTATAGGGTTAAAAATTTTATAATCTTCTGCATTATGACTTGTTGCGAGAATCATTCCATTACCATTTAAAAAAGTACGCATAGCTTCAATTAGTTTATTTTTTAGAGTTAAATCAAGGCCTGTAAAAGGTTCATCTAAAATCCAAATCGGCCTTGGAATAAGCATTAAAGCACAAAAAGAAAGAGCTTTTTTTTTACCAAAACTAAGTTTCCAGATAGGCTTATCTAAGATAGATAAATCATTGTCCATATTAGTTAAATTAAAATAAATCAAATACTCTTTTATTTTATCATTCAAATCATTATCTTGGTTTGTATTAAATTTCCAAAATAGAAGTTCTGATAAACAAGTCGGTCCTATTAAATTAAAATCAGGAAATT
>JALNXV010000118.1 GCA_023230175.1 Candidatus Cloacimonadota bacterium | reverse complement strand
ATCAATATCAGTAACTCCATTTTTTGCCGGAATAAACTGCAATTCAATGCCAACACCTTTAGTATAGGTTTTTATAACTTCAATATAAGCAGGATTACAGGTTTCGGAAATAAGAGTTTTCGTGAGCCTGTTTTTTCGTGAAGCCATTAGGATTGCTTCAGCAGCGGCACTTGCACCGTCATACATACCTGCATTAGAAATCTCCATACCGGTCAGTTCACAAATAAGGGTTTGATATTCATAGATAGCTTGAAGTGTTCCTTGTGACACTTCTGCTTGATACGGGGTATATGCTGTCATAAATTCAGGTCTGCTGATGATAGCGTCAACAGCGGCAGGAATAAAATGGTCATAAATACCTCCGCCTAAAAATGCATTCGAACGGTTTAGGCAAATATTTTTTGAAACGATATTAAACATCTTTTTGCCAATCTCAAGTTCTGATAGGGGTTCATCAAGATTAAGATAATCTTTAAGCTTAAATTTGTCGGGAATATTGGAAATTAGTTCGTCGAAGTTTTTAACTCCGATGACATCCAACATTTCTTTTCTTTCTTTGTCTGTGTTTGAAATGTAAGACATCTGTGCTCCTTTACTTATATTTTTTCTTCTATTTTTATTTTTTCATTGAGGACTTTTTCTTCTAATTCATCAATTTCATTTAGAGCCTTATTTATTAATAAAACTCTATCTTTGTATGGTATAAAAGCTGATTTAAAGCCATTAATGATAATATTTTTAATCTCTTGATAAGAAAGATTCAGTTCATTTATAGCAAGCATAAACTCATCAGTCATTGTTGTGTCAGAAATCATTCGATTATCTGTATTCATAGTAACTCTTAATCCATAATCAAGATAAAACACGATTGGATGAGATTTTAAATTCTTTACTGCCTTTGTATGATAGTTGCTTTTTACACAAATTTCTAAAGGAATTCTATGGTCATTTACATAGTTCAACAAATCTCCGTCTTCCAACAATCGAGTACCGTGACCTATACGATGTGTACCACAATGGTGTATTGCTTGTGAAATACTTTCCGGACCATAAGCTTCTCCGGCGTGGATTGTTATGTTGAGATTATTTTTCAAAGCTAAATCAAAGGCTTCTTTATGTTCTATAGCTGGATTGTTATACTCAGAACCTGCTAAATCAAAACCAATTACACCTTTATTTTTATATGCAATGGATAATTCAGCAAGCCTGATGGAATTTACCGGATCCATATTTCTGATTCCGCAAATAATAACTCCGGTACGAATATTAAAATTCTTTTCTGCATCTCTTAATCCGGCAATAACTGCGTCAGAAATCTGAGTTAGTCTTAACCCTTTTTGTGTATGTAAAATCGGGGAATATCTTACTTCCATATATCGAATATTTTCTAATGCTGCGTCTTCAGCAAGTTCATAAGCTACTTGATATAGTGCTTCTTCTTCTTGCAAAACAGATAAAGTCACAGCAAAACCTCTTAAATATTGATCAAGGCCGGTACAAGTATCAACACAAGAAATTATCTTTTTTAAATCTTCTTCTGTCTTAGCGGGCAGTTCAACTTTTTGTTTTTTTGCCAAAGAAAAAAGAGTTTTATATCTTAATGAACCATCCAAATGTACATGCAAATCTGTCTTAGGCAATTGATGAATAAATTCTCTATTTAATTGTATCATTATACCTCCTAATTTTTAATTAAAATCTAAAGAGTCCATTTATTAAAACAGCAAATTTCGGATAAATCGTGTCTTTTTTTTGATTGAGCAAAAAAACTAACAGCTTTGCTATAAAATGTTTTCTTGTCTTTAGGATAACCGAAAGGACTCATTCCTACTATTCTTACATAATCCGGAATTTCCAGCATCTCTTTCAACGCCTTTTCATTAAACGCTGCTAACCAACACGAACCAATGCCAAAATCCCAAGCAGTTAACATCATTTGATGAAAAGAAATTGCCACATCTACAAGATAATAATCCTGTTGATTAAATTTTAAAGCCTTTCTTGTATCTGCACAAGCAATAACCACTAAAGGGGCTTTACCAATGAAAAAATTAACTACTCCTACTACACTATGAAAGGCTATTTTTTTTATTATATCCTTATCTTGTATAAGCAAATATCTCCATGGTTGCTTATTTTGAGCTGAAGGAGCTTGTCTGCCCGCCTCCAAAATCTTGCTCAAAATATCTTCATCAATCATTTTATCAAGATATTCTCGACAACTATAACGGTTAAAAATAACTTCAGTACATTCCATTTATACCACCTTTAGTAAATACATTAAGTTTAAAGCTATTTTTTTAGTCAATATTTTTTATTAAGTATTTAAATTTTTCTTAATATAGCCTATTGTTATATAAAGAAAAATTAATAAGACATATTAAAAAGAGGCTGTTGAATAGTTTCAATTATTGTTCTACAAGCTTCCAGCTTGTAGTTTCATAAAATATTAAATACCTATCAGTTAAGGTTTTTAGCGCAAGCAAGGATGCTCGCACAACATTAATTTCGAAACAGCCTTAAAAAACTATTCATAATAACACTATAGAGCATTCTTGTTTTCACTTTTGATAATCCTGCAAGCCGGAAGCTTTGCTGAGAGAACATTCCTAATTAGTAAGTAATAATTTAAATTTAAAAAACCGAACATAATGTCCGGTTTTATATTTATTAATAAGCTATCTAATTAAGATAATTCAATTAAATCTTGTCCTTCTTGAACGCTTTGCCCTTTAGTTACAAGAATATTCTTCACAGTTCCATTAGAATTAGCAAATATTTCAGATTCCATCTTCATAGCTTCGAGAACAATAACAGCTTGATCAGCATTTACATTATCACCAACACTAACCTTTATATCTAAAATAGTGCCGGGTAAAGGGGCTTTAACGGTTTGAGGAGTAGAAGATTGAGATACTACTTGCTTAGCTTGTGTTTGTACTTGAGCAGGGGAAGCTTGTTTTGGCATAGCTTGGGTAGGCGTAGCCTGAGTAGATGTTATTTTAACTAAAGTATCTCCTTCTTGAACAGGAGATTTTTCTTTAATAAACACCTTCTCAATAATTCCGTCAACCGGAGAAAGTATTTCTGATTCCATTTTCATTGCTTCAAGAGTTAATAATAAATCACCTGTCTTTACATAGTCTCCGTCATTTTTTAATACACTTATTACTACTCCGGGGATTGGAGCTTTAACTTCGTTTACTGATTGTATGTCTGTAGTTTTAATTTGAGGAACTACCGGAACAGCTTTTTCTTGCTGAACATATTGGATTTTATTACCGGGAATATCATTATCAAATTCTACATCAAAATCTACACCATTAACATTTAATTTTGCACGACTGGAGTTAAACTCTACAATCTTAGCTTCATAATTTTGTCCGTTTATTCGCATTTTATATTTTTTCATAGTTACCCTCTATCTATTATTTTTTAATGTTCTAAAGGATGAATTAGGCATTTGAACCTTACCGGATGCTTGCCACATACTTACATTTGCTCTTCGCCAAGTCAACATAATCCTATTTTGTTCATCTGTATCTATCCTATGCTTATGAATTGCAGCAATCACAGCTATAACAGCATCAGAACTTAAATTTTCAATATATTGAGTAGAAATTTTTCCAATTGGACTTGTAAGAGTTGCTTTTGTTTCTTTTTTATCTTTCTTTTTATTAAGATGAACAAGTTGAGAAATTAGTAAACTAGTAATTATTAATGATAAAAAAACAACCGACATACCTAATACAGTCAAAGTAGAACTGAAATCTAAAATATTTTCATCAAATCTTTCTTCAAGTTCTTCAAATATAGGAACATTTATACCTAAATCAATTAACGTTTTACTTCTATTAGAAGAGTCTTGAGGATTTATATTTAGATATTCAGACATTTTCTTAATTGGGATATTTTTGAGTAAGCATATACTTTCCAGAGTATTGTAATCATTATATCCCACATTTTTAAGATAATAATATTGTTGAAGATTAAATATGCTAATGCCAAGAGTTTTCAATGATTGTTTATTTAATTTTATATCACTGACACTCAGATGAAAATGATTTTTAATATCTTCAACTGAGATCCCAATTGTTTCAGCAACTGTTTCTAATGACAGATTATCTGTAATGCCGTATTTTTCTCTTAATACTAAATTATTATCCTTATTTTCATCTGCAAATACATAAACTACGCTTATAACGATCAACAGCAGAACTAATAAACTTTTCTTTTTCATATCTTTACCTTTTATAAGGGGATGTTTCCGTGTTTACGAGGAGGATTAGTATCTTTCTTCGTTGCAAGCATTTCAAAAGCTCTTATCAACCTAAATCTTGTTCTACCCGGTTCAATTATATCATCTACATAACCGTTAGAAGCAGCAGCATAAGGATTAGCAAATTTTTCACGATATTCTTCTTCTTTTTCTTTAAGCATTTGAGTTGGGTTCTGAGCATTTTTAACATCTTTTCTAAAGACAACTTCTACAGCTCCTTGAGGTCCCATTACAGCTATTTCAGCCATAGGCCAGCAATACACTATATCTGCTCTCATATGCCTGCTGTTCATAACACAGTAAGCTCCACCGTAAGCTTTTCTTAAAATCACTGTAATCTTTGGCACTGTTGCTTCAGCAAAAGCATATAGCAATTTAGCACCATGTCGTATAATACCATTATGTTCTTGATTTGAACCGGGCAAGAAACCGGGAACATCTTCGAGAACAAGCAAAGGTATATTAAAAGCATCACAAAATCTTACAAAACGAGATGCTTTAACCGAGGCATTAATATCAAGCACTCCGGCGAGAACTTTGGGTTGATTTGCAACAATTCCGATTGTATGACCATTAAGTCTTGCAAATCCAACAACAATATTTTGAGCAAAAGCCTTTGAAACTTCTAAAAAATCACCTTCATCAACTATTGTTTTAATCACATCAAATATATCATAAGGTTTATTTGGATTATCTGGAATTAAACTATTCAATACATCGTCATATCTGTCAATAGGATCAGAACAAGCTATACGTGGAGGATCCTCCAGATTATTAAGAGGTAAAAATGTAATTAATTTTCTGATTAAGTTAATAGTTTCTTCTTCATTTTCAGTCATAAACTGTGCTACACCACTTTTAGATGCGTGAACTCTTGCTCCACCTAAATTTTCGGTAGTTACTGTCTCATTTAAGACTGTCTTAACTACCTTTGGACCTGTTACAAACATATATGAATTCTTTTTATCCATTACTATAAAATCTGTTATAGCAGGAGAATATACAGCCCCACCGGCACATGGTCCAAGGATTGCTGAAATCTGAGGAATTACTCCACTCGCTTGTACATTTCTCCAAAAAATCTCGGCATATCCGGCCAAGGCGTCAACACCTTCTTGGATTCTCGCTCCACCGGAATCATTTAATCCTATTACAGGAGCTCCTACCTTCATCGCCATATCCATTACTTTGCAAATCTTTTCAGCATAAGTCTTGGATAATGAACCACCAAAAATTGTGAAATCCTGAGAAAAAACATAGACTATTCTACCTTCTATTGTCCCGCACCCTGTGACTACACCATCTCCGGCAATCTTCTGCTTTTCCATACCAAAATTTGTACAATTATGAGTTACAAACATATCAAATTCTTCAAAACTATCCGGATCAAGTAACAACTTAATCCTTTCTCTTGCTGTTAATTTACCTTTTTCATGCTGATCTTGAATTCTTTTTTCACCACCACCTAAAGTAGCAACTTCTCTTTTCCTTCTTAATTCGAGGATTTTATTTTCATTTTCCATACATCCTCCGGATATATTATTTTTCTATTAATGGCAAGTTTAATCATCCTCAAAGTTTGTCAAGAAAAGTTATCCAAAAATTTATTTTTTCATATTGATAAATACTTTATATTCAGTAGAAATGCACTATAATCAAATAAAAATCAGAAACCCGATTTAAGAGACTACCTTAAAATCAATCTTGTACGAATATCCTTACTTGCACATAAACTACCTTAATTATAAGGCTTTCAATTAAAAGCTTCTTATAAACCGAAGGCTTGTAAAACAATATCTTGCATTATCCGTCAATACTTGTGCCATTACAAACATAAACATCTGTAGTTCAATATATTACATATACATATCATCAATTTAGCAACAAGGGACCTCCAAGATGGAAAAAAGCTTCTTGGAGGTCCCTTGTTTTTTGATAAAAATAACCATATTAGAAAAGGGCAATAAAAATAATATAAATTTTTTAAAAAAAAGCTTCAATCTAATGAAAAATTTAATTTATTGGCAAAAAAAAATTTACTGCAAATAAGGATGCTCGCACAACATATTTCCTCAACAACCTAAATAAGTCCATTTAAAATTTAACTACCAAATTTTTAATTGACAAAATCAATAATTAAAAATAAAGATACTTAACTAACGATAAGATTTTAAAAAGTAATTTTGGAGACATAATGAAAGATAAAAAAGTTATTTCAGATACTCAATTAAAAACTATAAAAAGAATTTTAATTTTACAATACAAACCTTTTGGCGATGTTTTATTAAATACTGCCTATCTTTTCCCTTTAAGAAAGGCGTTTCCTGATGCCAAAATTGATTATTTGGTGCAAAGACCTTTTAAGGTCATACTTGATGGTAACCCAAATATTGATAATCTAATTTTAATGGATAAAAAAAAAAGAAATTCTCTTGAATATTACTCAGAAAGAATGAGAATAATTAAAATAGTCAGAGAAAACAAATACGATTTAATCTTAGATACTATGAGAGGTCCGGGCACATCCCAAATAGCTTTGTTTAGTGGAGCTCGTTTTAAAATCGGTTGGAAAAAGACAAAAAAATTCCTTTGGCTCAATGGCTACAATTGGGTTTATAACTACACTGTAATCAGAGATCAAAAGATTTATGCAGGCAGAGCTAAATTTCAGATATTAGAGCCTTTAGGCATTAAAGAGACTAACGACAATATCTTTTTCAATGTAAAACCGGAATCAAAAGAATATATCAACAAATGGTTAAAAGAAACCGGACTTATTGACAATAAATTCATTGTCTTTTCACCGGTAACACCTGTGCCAAGAAAACAATGGGAATTCCAAAGATTCGCCCAAACTGCTGATATGATAAAAGAAAAACACGGTTATGAAATTGTTTTACTTTGGGGACCGGGAGAAAAAGAAAAAGTCGAATATATGGCTTCACTAATGAAAACAAAACCAATTATGGCAATACCGACTAATTTTAATCAAGCAGGTGCTCTACTTCAAAAAACTCATATATATATTGGAAATGACGGTGGAATTGTACATCTTTCTGTATCTCAAAACACTCCAACCATTTCAATTTTCGGACCAAAAACCGACCCCCTCAAATGGTCTGCTTGGCACCTTCCAATTCATAAATACCTTAGAGACTTCGATTTTACTGACAAAAAAGATAATTCATTCAATATAAGCCCTGAAATGGTATATGAGAAATTTGTTGAACTCGATGAATATCTTGTAAACAAACAATAAAAATACTAATAATTTATAAGGCTTTACTAGTTCTTGGAGGCAGTCTCAAAATTAATGTTGTGCGAGCATCCCTGCTTGCACTCAAAACCCTATGTAATAGTTATTCAATAGTTGAAGAAACCACAAGCTGGAAGCTTGTAGAACTTTTCTGCATTTTAGGACAGCCTCTTTTTAAAGGCAGTCTCAAAATTAATGTTGTGCGAGCATCCCTGCTTGCACTCAAAACCCTATGTAATAGTTATTCAATAGTTGAAGAAACCACAAGCTGGAAGCTTGTAGAACTTTTCTGCATTTTGGGACAGCATCTTCCGACTTATAAAAGCTTATAGATTGATATTCTTGTAGTTAGGAAGTTTAAGTATAAGCAAGGATGCTCGCACAACATATTTTTCTACAACCTTCTATATTGGCTTACCAACCGGAGCAACGTATAAAGTAAATTCATCAACAGAATCAAGATTTAAAAACTTATCAAACAATACTTGATCATAAGCACCGATCGCACAAGTTCCAAGTCCAAGCGACTCACAGGCAAGGTAAAGATTTTGACACAGATGCCCACTATCTTGAAGCATTATCTTTTTACTCTCTAACATATAACGCCATTCACACTTATATGGGATAACTGACCAAATAAAAGTTACCGCAGAATGACCAACAAAGTCCTGTCCTAAAGCAGCTTGTTTAACCTTTTCTTGACGGTTTTCTGTATCAAAAAGATATACTAACTTATGATCAAGTGGCTGATAACGATAAACGCCTTCTTTAAGATCCTCAACATAATTAACGACCAAATACGTCTCAAATGAATGTCTCGAGCCACCGGAAGGAACTGTCCTTTTAGTCATTTTACCTTCAAACATTACTTCTGTGACTCCTTGGGTTGCCCATAATAAATATGATAATGCCTTAAGACTGATATTTGATTCACTATATTTTCTACGACTAATTCTATTCTTTATACAATAAAAAATATCCTTGTTGACTATAATACTATCATCTACTTCCGGAAGAGAAATAACTTTTTGATTAGGGTCAACATTTTTTTGTATAGGAGGTATCGGAACTCCTGCCATTTGATCAGTATGTATTGCTGTTTTCCAACCGGCTTTCATCATCTCTCTAAATTCTAAGGTCTGTTTTTTGGCAATCTCAGTATTTTTTAACATCTCTTGCAGTGTCTCAGGAACTGTGAGTAAAACTTTATGATACTGCTCAGCATTTTCAATAAATTGTTCTTGTGATATTAAAATAGCCTTCTTAATTTGATCATCTAACCAAATTGGCTTTAAGTAATTTTTAAAAAAGACTATTAGTTCATCATTATTGTTTTCCTTTAGGTATTTTAAAGTTTGAAAAAACTTGTCCGAGTTTTCTTTAGAACTACTAAAAATCTCTGTCAAAAAAATACCTGCCTCTTGTGCTGACAACCCTTTAATCGCATTAATTAATTTTTTCATCTATCCTCCAATATTAATATTCTCATTTCTAAGTATGAAATATATATTTAAGTAATTGTCAATAATAATTTTAAATTTTTTTTATTAAAACAGATAAATTAGGGATGCTCGTACAACAAAACAACCGAACTTGACTTGCAATAAAGCTGTAAATGGAACCGGGAAGGCTCGTCCCGGCAGTTAATTAAATTCATAGCT
>JALNXV010000119.1 GCA_023230175.1 Candidatus Cloacimonadota bacterium | reverse complement strand
CGAAAAGCTCGTCGACGATCTAGAAGCGGTAATTGATTTCTGGGAGAACCATAAATCAGGCTTTCCACCGCTTGTAGCTGTCCAATATATAAGCGTCATAGCAAAAAGCAACAGAGTATCTAAACTTTTCTCTTCTCCAGGAAAAAGCCCAAACAGCTGCATTGTCGGAGCAAAGTTCTCAAGTGAATTGAATCCCAGACATATCATCACATATTGTGTCCCATTGAAAGCATTGAAAGTTTCGTTGGAAACGCTAGAAGATACAATGGAAATAATCACCAGACAGTTTGAAGGGATGATTGATTACGAAGCGCTTATGAAAGTTAGCAAAGGTGAAACACGACTGCAGAAAACCGATACAAGCAAGTCTGCTTTTGCAGAAATAATCAAGGATTGCTTCTATTCTGAAGGGTTCAGCATTCCCGAACCTGAAAACAACGCAACAATGAAAGAAGCTCAGATAGTATCCCTGTTCGACACTGGCCTTTCATTCGAAGCTACGGTCGAGAAGGCAGGACTCAGAAATGAGCATTTCAGCCGTGCCAGTGATACAACCTGGCTTTTGAACCCAAGACAGTACGCAATCCTTTACAGCAATGCCCCATTCCTTATATCAATGAGCTTGAATGATTGGAGCCAGGTTGCTCCGTTCGAATCGAGCCAGATGCTGAAGACAGAAAAACTTACTGTGCCGAAACCTCATAATGAGCCAGTGATAGGAGTGATCGACACCCTGTTCTGCACTGATGTGTACTTCTCAGACTGGGTTGACTACCGCTGCATGGTGGAGAATGATTTAATTGAAGAACAAGACTTCTGCCATGGAACAGCCGTCTCTTCGCTCATAGTAGACGGGCCACAGCTTAATCCATATCTCGATGATGGATGCGGACACTTCAGAGTAAGGCATTTCGGAATTGCGAAAACTGGAAGAACCAGCATCATGAAGGTAATCAAGGACATCAGGATGATTGTAAGTTCAAATCCTGATATCAAAGTCTGGAATCTTTCGTTAGGCTCTGAAATAGAAACAAGCATAAACTGCATATCTCCCGTTGCTGCAGTCTTGGACGAACTGCAGTTCGAGCACGATGCAATCTTCGTAGTTGCAGGAACAAATAACAATGACAAAAAAATAAAGTTTCCACGCGTAGGCTCTCCAGCAGATTCCCTTAACTCGGTCGTCGTGAATTCAATAAGTTTTTCTGGGAAGCCTGAAAAATATTCCAGAAGCGGACCAGTGCTCTGCTTCTTCAACAAGCCAGACGTATCAGCCTTCGGCGGAAATGATGAAGATGGAATGACAGTATATTCTTCCAATGGAAGGCAGAAGAAGTCAGGCACCTCATATGCTGCTCCTTGGATAGCTCGAAAGCTCGCTTATCTTATTCAAGTGATGAATCTGCCAAGGGAAGTAGCAAAAGCTCTGATCATTGACTCCGCAGCGGGATGGAACACAGATGGCACTCTTCAGAATCTGATTGGTTTCGGCAAGGTCCCCACCAGAATCAGCGACATCTTGAATACGCCAAGCAATGAAATCAAGTTCTTTGTCCAAGGCGTCTCAGAGACTTATGACACATATGCCTACAATATTCCTGTCCCCAAATGGAAGGATAAATACCCTTTCGTAGCCAAAGCAACTCTCTGCTACTTTCCAAAAAGCGCTAGAAAGCAAGGGGTGGATTATACCTGCACTGAAATGGATGTCCACTTCGGACGGCTCCACAACAACAAGATCAAATCAATCGACAACAACCAGCAAGGCGATCCAGGATTCATCAAGCTGTATGAAGCAGATGCTAGAAAGAACTACAGAAAATGGGACAATGTAAAACACATAACAGAGGGAATCGTGGATAATGCAAAACCAAGGAAAGCCTATCCGGAATCCAGTTTCTGGGGAATAAGCGTCAAGGCAAAGGAACGGCTTGAAGAGAAATCCGGCAAAGGAGTTCATTTCGGTATCGTTATCACTCTAAGTGAAGTAAACAACAAGAATCGCATTGATGAGTTCATCAAGCTATGCGAAGCCAATTCATGGTTCGTCAGCAAGGTTGATATCCAGGCTATGGTGCAGAACTACCAGGAAGCTCAGGCAACAATCAAATTCGATGATTGATAGAGTGATTCAAACTAAAAAGGAATTTCAATTATCGGCGGGCCGTAATAGTCATTTTTTTTGCTTAAGCAAGGAAAGAAAGATGAACCCGCCTCACGTGACGGTTTTAATCACACTTTGTCTGCTAGAGGAACCCTCTAGCACCTCAGAAAAGTAAACAAGGCAGACCAATCAGAGCCAAGAAGATAGTCGCACTGCCAAGGAACGGATTATTTGAACATACACAGCTGGTTCAGAGCTGATTCAGTTCCATCAATTATTTCATGCGCTGTTTCCGGAACAAAGGGAGCGGGTAGATAATATAGCTTATATGCATCTTGAGCTTCATATCCCCCTTGCTTTATTGATTCTTCATTAGGAATATATCCAACTGATCCATTCGAATATCCTGATACAATTGTATAAACAAACGGACTATTCTCTCTGATTTCCATTCCTGTTTGGACAAAGACCTCTGCTGGAAGTGCAACAATCGATGTTCTTGTGGACAAGGAAAACCCTTGGATTTCAAAACCAACAGAAACCGGTTTTATCCGGCTTGACACTCTCTCTTGTTCCCATTTTTCAAAAGCCTGAGCCATCAATCCCTGATCAATCTGCCGTCCTTCTGAACTGTTTTTGTCAATTACCCTTCTTGGCCTTTTGTCATCCTGATATGAGTATTTTAATTCTATTGTCTTGCTGATTGCCTGCAAACAGGTTTCTTTTTCGAGACTTGCATTTTTCAAAGAATCAATTACGCTTTGACCGAGTTCACATCCAATCCTGACCAAATCCGATTCAAAGCCTCCCCTGAACGAACCATCATCCTGGATTAGGTTTGGACGAATATCACCACATGCGCCGTTGAAAAAAAGAATATTAGCAGAGGGAAATTGTTCATTAATCTTCCTTCTCATGTATTGTGGATAATCAGCAGATACTTCAAAAACCGTTACATCGAGAGTTGTCGCGTGCATATTAAAATTGACAAGACAAGCAATCAGCTTCGATGTTTTTGAAAAAAACCAATAAGTCAATACACTAGTATCATTTGGCCCATCAGGATTCGGAGCCATTAAAATTTGCCCGCAGATTTCTTTCCGCCGGTTAATCCCTATTCCAATGCAATTACCTTTTGAAGCCATCATACAACATGGAACAAGTGAATGAGCAGCCTTAAGAGCCAATCCGCAAACTTGATCAGAAAGTGTTTTGACAAATTCTTCATCCATTTCCACAAGTCCAAGACGAATTGCAGCCGGTACAGTATGAGCATGAGTGCAGCTGATCATTACAGATTTTTCAGACACGCCTACAATTCCAGAAATCCTTTGTCTAATCAAAGAGCAAACCGATGTTTCAATTTCGAGAACATCAATTGATACAACAACAAGCTCACCATAATCATCCTTCAGAACAATTAGATGAATCTCAGGATGATCAATGAAACCTTCAGCAGGCTTATTCCTATTGATGTGTCCATTTAACATAGCAGGCAACTTGATTTCAATCTGAGATTCAGCAGACCCAATTAACAAGGCATTTTTTTTCATACCGCTTTAAAACTCCTTATACTTTTTTGAAAAAGAAGCAATTATTGCAAAGAACTATCTCGAAAAGAAGAAGTGCTAAACTATCCAGCCACCAAAAGTTGAAGTAGTTTGCTTTTAAAGAATCCAACCGTGCTTCCAATACAATCCAGATTGCTTAGCTCTCCATCGACCACTTCAAGTGTTATATAGTCTTTCATGTAATATGGAACAAGGTTTTTTATCTCTGAGAAGAAAAGCTGTCGAAGAACAGGGTTGGAAAGAAAGGGTCCATAAGCAAGAATCACATCCGGATAAACAATTCGAACCAAGGTGTTTACCGCCTGAGCAATTGCTTTTTCAGCAGTTATTAATGCTGGTTCATCTTCAGGATTGATTTCAGCTAATTTTTGGCCCACTTCCGCTTCGTTTTCTGAAAATTTTCCATATTTTTTCTCCAGATCTGGAAACAACGCCCAGCCTGAAGCAATGGTCTCCAAGCAACCTGTCTCTCTGCATGTGCATTGCTTTTCTGAGTTTACTGAAGCTGTCTTAATATGACCTATTTCGAAAGTACTGCCAAACCCGGATTGGAAAACTTTTCCATCACTGAAGAAAGCAGCCCCTATCCCGTACCCCCAATGAAGGAGTACCACAGACTTATCTTGGAGCGGTTTTCTCCTTAGAACCATAGCTTGTAATTCTGCTTCTAGCATTCGGCAAAGGTAAATTGGAACTTGATATCTATCAGAAACTTTTGAAAAATCGAGATTTCTGACATCTGGCCATCGAGAATTAAAAATCCATCTTGAATCAAAATGGTTTACAACACCGGGCAATGAAAGTCCAATCCCAAGCAAACGCTGTCTTCCACTGATGTTATTCAGCAACAGATCAATTTGTTTCGTCACTATTCCCAAGAACTGCGAATTTGAAACATTCGATGGAACCTCAACTTCCTGTTTGTTTTTCTTTTCTCCTTTGATGTTAATGATTGCACTTGCAAGCCGACTGGATTCTACCCACATAGAAATTGAAACTAGCTTTTCGAGATTTGGTTTTATCAGTATCTCAGGCCTTCCCTGTTTTGAATTCTTTACAAGATTGTCTTCATAAATCAAATCACCATCAAGAAGTTCTTGAACTGCAAATGAAATGTTGTTTGGTCTCATGCGAAGATCCTGATAGAGTCGTTTCCTTGTTGTTTCGTTAGAATCAACTATAGCTTCATAAATCAAAGCTTTTTCAATGTCTTTCTGTCTAAAACCATGATTGCGAAAGGACTCGGAAATCAGAAAATCCATACAAACTCCTGCGAACAAACAAATATGCTTATAAATTCTATATATAGTATATATAGATTATATTATGCGTTTCAAACAACCACAACTCATTTCGACGGTATCTGGTCAGCATTTTCTATCACCTTTCTGAAAACATCTGCATATGAACGAATAACATTCTTTTCCAAATGCTTGAACCATGGCACAGCAACCGTTATCTCATGAATGCTTTCTGATACGGGAAGGCTTCCAGCCTTTTGCCTGACATCACGCTGCCCGAATGCTATTGCGGTCGGCTTCCCCATATGGAACAAATCTGATTCATTGAAAAAAGGATGAATATGCAGAGGACTGTTGCCACCGGGGAAGCACCATTTAATCCCTTCTGCGTTAACTGCTTTGCTGAATCTGTCCGAAGAAAGCCCACGGAGTTCATTGCGCCGGTACAATCCTTGTGGGTAATACCATCCGCCCATAGTTGACCCTTCGTTCATATCCACTCTATGAGGATGAAGACCAGGAAGATCAGCCAAACAATCCCAGAAATAATTCATTGATTCTTGAATCACTTTTATTCGATCTGGATAATATTTCAATTGAACTCGCCCCATAGCCGAACAAGTCTGATTCATTCTGCCTTTCATTCCGCCAATTGGAATGCCCTTGAAATGTGCCAGTTCTGGATAAGACAACTCATTGTCAACAGGATTGAATCGCGATGGAACTCCTGTTCTCTCATAATGGCCATACAAAACCGCACGTTCGAAAAGCTCACGGTCGTTTGTCAGGATTATTCCAGCTTCTCCAATTGCAAAACTTTTCCCGGCCATTAGGCTCATGGCACCGATATCACCTATAGTACCGGTGAATTTTCCTTTGTAAAGACTTCCTTGAGCATGAGAATTGTCTTCGATTATTTTTATTCCATGCTTTTTTGCAATTGGAACAATCGAATCAAAATCAGCCGGGTGACCTGCGTAGTTAACGACCACAATAGCTTTTGTCCTAGGGCCAATTCTATGTTCTATATCTTTTGGATCAATCGTCAAGGTATCAGGAGTTATGTCACAGAAATTTACAGTAGCTCCCAATTTCAATGCCTGTGCAGCACTTGCCCAATAGGTCATGCTGGGACAAATGATTTCATCACCCGCTCCAACACCGCATGCCCACATAGCTGCTTCAATGCTTGAAGTACCGTTGCAGAAGCCAAGAGCATATTCAGAGCCAATCCATGCAGCAAATTCTTTTTCGAATTGCTTGGTTATGACTGTGCCGCTCATAGTTCCTGACTTCACCACATCAATAACCGCATCAATATCTTCCTGTGTTACAATAGGCCAATGAAACATTGATTCTGGTTCTGAATCAAAAGAACGCTTTCCCCCATTAATTGCAAGCTTCATATATTACCTCCAAACCTTTTTTATTCCATTTTTCGAAAACAAAACTAGTTCTGCTTTCTTGCCTTGTTTCAATTCCGAATAATCACAGTCAAGTTTGTAAATCATCTTGGGATTAATTGTGGCCATTTTGGCACAATCCGACATAATCATCCCTGTTTCATGACTGTAATTCAAAACATCGTTCAGAAGAGAGGAACCGGCACCAGCTAAATATGGAGTACCTGCAAGGCGGACAGAACTGTCGCTGGCTATTTCCACATTCATGTTTCCCCATTTCATTCTCGTTCCATTTTTCATCCCCGCCATAGGAGCTAAATCCGAGACAAGTACTATTTCACTTCTTTTTCTGCAAAGCGAAACAACTTTTAATAGTGCAGCTCCGACATGAGCACCATCAGCAATCAGACCTATTGAAAGCCCAGGATTTGCTAACTGCGAAAATACAGGATTGTCAAATCTCTCCAAACGCGAATAAACTCCATTCCCCAAGTGCGTCGACATGCTAGCACCCGAATCCACCGCTTCATCAATTTGTCTTTGGTTTGCAGCAGAATGCCCAATAGAGCAGACCACCCCATTCTCGACAGCATGTTTTATTAGTTCAATGGCCCCATCGATTTCCGGAGCTATTGTAATTACTTTCAATAATCCTTCAGATGCAGTCAACCATTCATCAAACTCTGCAATGCTTGCTTTTCTTACAGATTTCAAATCGTGGGCTCCTCTTGGACCATCAACAGGTGAAATGAATGGGCCCTCAATATGAATTCCAGATATCGATTTTCCCGCAACCGAATTTGATTTTACTTCTTTGAGAATGGTTTTGATATTTTGAACTATTACCGTTTGCGGTCGCGTTACAATTGTCGGAAAAAAATGAAAAGTACCAATTCCATTCATCTGTTCTGATACTGCATCCACCATTTCAACAGTAAGCCCAGGATCACTGAAATCCATTCCAAGATAACCGTTTACTTGAGTGTCGCAGAATCCACCAGGGCAATAGAAATCAAGCCCTTGTTTATTCGGGATTTTCTTTAGACTCTCGACAATCCCATTAACAATGGAAAAAGAATAGGCTTCACCAGACAAAATGTTTTCTGCAGAGATATCCACTTCAAGTTCCTTCTAAAGCAAAGATGCACTGTCAGAATCTATATACAAGCTGGCATTGCTGTGTTTTCGTAATATCGTAGCAGGACACGCCTCAGAAACATCGCCCTCTAAAGTCCTTTTGATTGCCTTCGCCTTAGTCAATGAAGGCACAACACAGTGAAGAACTGTGGCAGAAAAAAAAGCTGGAATGGTTACTGTTATTGCTTGCTTTGGAACACTCTCAATGCTATCAAAGCATTTGTCATGAACTTGTTGCATTCTTGATACCTCTGAAAGATCCACTACTTTGACCAATTCACTTTCATTGAATTTAGCAAATGGAGGGTCATTGAAAGCAATATGACCGCTTTCTCCAATTCCAAGAACAATTATATCCATTTTGTTTTTTTTAAGCTTTTGCGAATAATCAAGCACGACTTGGTTTACATTGCTTGAATCCCCTTCTATTAGATTAATAGATTTAAATGGCTTCTTGCTAAAAAGGTTATCAATTAGAAAGTGCCGAAAAGACTGAGGCGCTTTTTCCGAAATTCCAACGTATTCATCCATATGAAATGCATTAATCTTGTTCCATGGAATATCATCAAGCTCAAGCAATGAATTAAGAGTAGTAATCTGTGAAGGTGCCGCCGCAAACATCATATTAATCTCGGATTTGGATTTTAAAATTGATAATACATCCCTTCTAATATTGGATGCTGCACATATTCCCATCTGTTCAGCATCATCTAGCTGATGAACAAACAAATTATCAACCTTGAAAAGTTTTTTCATTACAACCCCTTTTTTAACGCCGTTTGTTATTATATTAAAGGATAAAAAGGTAGTTGTCAATTAAAAAAATAAGAAACTTCTTCTGTATTATTCCATATTTTTCCTTTATTTATAAACCTTTATCTAAAAATATATCGTAGATTAATCCTCAAAAAAAAGATTGACAGAATATAAAACACGCCTTATGCTATCATTAGTTGTTATTAAACAGCAAAAAGGAGTTCAATATGAAACGAACAAAGAAACTGATTGCTTTCTTCTTTGTAGCGGTCCTGGCTATTTCAATTGCCTTTGCAAATGGAACTGCCGAAAAGGAAACAGCAGGGAAAAAGCAGGTCATCTCACTGTGGTGCGGCTGGCCAGCACTGGAAGATATTTTCACCAGAGCAAAAGCTGATTATGAAGCTGAAAATCCTAATGTAGAAGTCGAAATCTCCACAATGAATTTAAGAGATTTTGAACAGAAACTGGCAGTTTCTCTCCCCGCTGGTTCTGGCCCGGATATCTTTATTACATCAGAATATATTGTTCCGATGTATGTAAACGCTGGCCTTGTGGCGACTCCTCCCGACAATATCTCCGACTTTGTCAATGCGAATTTCGATTCCCTTGTCAAATCTGTCAACCAATTCAAGGGTCCCAATGACAATGAAGCAAGAATCTATGGAGTTCCGCATATAGGAATTGCAAGAGTTCAGTATTGCAATAAAGATGTCATGGCAGAAGCCGGACTGGATCCCGAAAAGGCTCCACAGACATGGGATGAGCTTCTCGATGATGCATCGAAGATAGTTAAGTATGACCAAAACGGAAACATCACAAGATCAGGAATTAGTCTCCGGATATTTGGCGGCGGATCAGGCATCGGAGAAAAGTTTATGATTAAGCTAGTCCAGGCGGGCGGTTCTTTCCTAGGAAGGACTGCTGATGGCGGCTGGAAAGCTAACTACAATACCGAAGCTGGCGTCGATGCGTTGGGCTTCT